>NZ_CP141285.1:3160000-3238348 GCF_035319885.1 Altererythrobacter sp. H2 | reverse complement strand
GCCCTTGCCCGCCCCCGATTGCCCGGCTCAGGCCGGTCACGTCCACACATTGACGCCAGACGCAGTTGTCCGTTCCCGGAAACGCTGTTCCGGGGCCTGACCCCATGTGCCTGCAATGTGATTCACCAGCTGTCCTGCCCGGTGCACTTCAGTTGTTAGGGCCCCTGGAGGCTGAGTCGCAAGTGGGGAAACCGCAAAAAAACTGAAATAAAACGATTGACTCAGTGCGACCCGCAGGGCTCCATTCAAGGCGCTGTTAACGCTGAATTTTGCAGTAACCACGGACGCGAATCGCGGCGGAACCTAGGTTTTTCTGCAGCGGCGACGCGGCCGAACATGACATGCTGCGCCGCAGCACCCGGCCACCACCGGAAAGCCGGCTTTCAGCACACGCTTCAGAGAGACAGCGCACGGCAAAAAGGGCCGGCGCAGCAGCGACGACCCTTTTGTAAGCAAGTCGGGAGGTGATCGGGCCGGTGCGCAAGCAGAGCGGTGCCGGTCAGAAGTCAGGGCTCCGGCCGGAGCCCCGCCGAATCAGAGAGCGGCAACCCGCTTCGACAGGCGCGACATCTTGCGCGATGCGGTGTTCTTGTGGATCACGCCGCGGGCCACGCCGCGCGCCAGTTCCGGCTGAGCGGCCTTGAGTGCTTCGGCGGCTTCCTGCTTGTCGCCGCCAGCCAGGGCGGTTTCGACCTTCTTCACGAAGCTGCGAATGCGGCTCATGCGGGCACCGTTGATTTCGGCCCGGTTGGCGTTGCGACGGATGCGCTTCTTGGCTTGCGGCGTATTGGCCATGTTCGTCCTTGTCTCGGGCCGCACTATGCAGCCGGATATCCTTGCAGATCGTTTCCGAAAAAAGGCGGAAAGCTCCGCCGGAAAGCGGCGCACTTAGTGGCCGGACTGCGAATCGTCAACCCATTGCTGGCGCCTCTGCTGGCGCCCCTGATGGCGGCCAGGCCGGCTCCGGTGCGGGGCCCGCGCTTTAGCGCTGGCATCTGGGGCAGAACCAGGTGCTGCGCCCGCCTTGCGCCAGGCGCTGGATCACGCCGCCATCGCCGCTGGTGCAGGGCTCCCCCTCGCGGCCGTAGACGGCGAAACGGGTCGCGAAATAGCCCAGCTCCCCGTCGGGGCGGGCATAGTCGCGCAAAGTCGACCCGCCATCTTCGATGGACTGGTTGAGCACCGCGCGGATGGCCGGCACAAGCCGGTCGAGCGCGGCGCGTGATACTTTGCCGCCTGCCTTGCGCGGGTCGATGTGTGCGCGGAACAGCGCTTCGCAAACATAGATATTGCCGAGCCCGGCGACGATCCGCTGGTCGAGCAGGCACAGCTTGATCGCCTGCTTGCGCCCTGCCAGCGCGCCTTTCAGATAGGCGGCATCGAGGTCAGGTCCGAGCGGCTCCGGCCCCATCGCGGCAAAGCTGGGCCAGGCGCTGAGCGCGCCGGTATCGACCAGGTCAACCCAGCCGAACCGGCGCGGATCGCACAGGGCAAAGCGGTGATCGGCGGTCTCGATCACGAAATGGTCGTGCTTGTCCGGTTCAGCCGGATCGATTCGCCAGCGCCCGCTCATGCCGAGATGGAAGATCAGCGTCCGGTCCCGGTCGGTGTGGATCAGGCCGTACTTGGCCCGCCGGCCCAGCCCGGTGACGGTGGCCCCGGTCAGCGTCTGGACCAGATCGGCCGGGAAGGGCCGGCGCAGGTCCGTCCGGTTGGTGCGCGCGGCAACGATCCGCTCGCCTTCGAGGAACCGCGCCAGCCCGCGCACGGTGGTTTCGACTTCGGGGAGTTCCGGCATGGTAGGTGCCTTAACACCCTTTGCCGCCGCCGCAATTGCCCCTAAGGCCACGCAATCCCCAGACAGGCGACATCATGAGCGAAACAGTATCCTTCGGTTACGAGGAAGTGACCCCCGACGAGAAGACCGCCCGCGTCGGCGCGGTCTTTTCCAGCGTGGCGGCCAGCTACGATGTGATGAACGATGCGATGTCGGGCGGGATGCACCGCTTGTGGAAGGACCGCTTCGTGCGCCGGGTCAAACCGCAGCCGGGCGAGGCGATTCTCGACATGGCCGGCGGCACCGGGGACATTGCCTTCCGGATGGTCGGGCGTGGCGCGGACGTGACCGTGGCCGATATCAACCAGGACATGCTCGATGTCGGGGTTGAGCGGGCGGTGGAGCGCGGACTGACCGGGCTCACCTGGTCGTGTCAGAATGCCGAGCAACTGACGTATCCTGCGCGCACTTTCGACGCCTATACGATCGTATTCGGCATCCGCAATGTGACCCATATCGACCGGGCCTTGGCCGAGGCATACCGGGTGCTGCGCCACGGCGGGCGCTTCTTCTGCATGGAATTCTCCACCACTGACTGGCCTGGGTTCAAGCAGGCTTATGACGTCTATTCGCACAAGATCATGCCGAAGATGGGCAAGATGATCGCGGGCGACGAGGACAGCTATCGCTATCTCGCCGAATCGATCCGGCGGTTCCCCAGGATGCCGGAATTCGAGGGCATGATCCGCGCTGCCGGGTTCGAGCAGACCCGGGTGGAGCCCATTCTTGGCGGCGCGGTCGCGATCCATTCGGGTTGGAAGATCTGAGCGCGTGACAAGCCCAAGGACCCATCTGTTCCGCCTGCTCACGTGGGGCCGCACCCTTGCCCGGCACGGGGCCCTGCGCGGAATCGAGAACGATCCCAATACCCCAGCGCCGGTCAAGCGGCTGGCCCGGATCGCCCGGTTCGGCACGGTCCAGCCGCGCGTGCCCGACTATGCCGGCGCGTTCCAGGATATCGGCCCGGCCGCGATCAAGCTGGGGCAGACGCTGGCCACCCGCCCCGATCTGGTGGGCGAGGAAGCGGTGCACAACCTGCTGGGCCTGCAGGACAGCCTGCCGCCCGTGCCGTTTGCCGAGATTCGCGCCGCGATTGAGTCGAGCTTCGGCCAGCCGCTCGAGGCGCTTTACAGCCATGTTGAGGAGGAGCCGGTCGGCGCGGCGTCCATCGCCCAGGTCCACAAGGGCGTGACGATCGAGGGCCGCCAGGTTGCGATCAAGGTGCTGCGCCCCGGCATCCGCGAAAAGTTCGCCCGCGATATCGATACCTACGAATGGGCCGCCGCCCATCTCGAGGCATTGGGCGGGGAGGCACAGCGGCTGCGCCCGCGCCTGACCATCGCCAACTTCAAGCGCTGGACCTTGCGCGAGCTGGACCTGCGGCGCGAAGCGGCTTCGGCCAGCGAGCTGGCGCAGGCGATGCGGGCCATCCCCGGCTACCATATCCCCGAGATCGACTGGGACCGGACCAATGGCCGGGTGATGACGATCGAGTGGGTCGACGGGGTGAAGATTTCCCGGCGCGAGGAGCTGGTGGCGGCAGGCCATGACCTGCCCGATCTGGCCCAGCGGCTGGTGCTTGCGTTCCTGACCCAGGCGATCAGCGCCGGATTCTTCCATGCCGACATGCACCAGGGCAACCTGTTCGTGCGGGCCGACGGCACCATTGTCGCGATCGACTTCGGGATCATGGGCCGGATTGACCGGCGCGCGCGGATGTGGCTGGCGGAGATCCTCTATGGCCTCACCACCGGCAATTATCGCCGCGTGGCCGAGATCCACTTCGAGGCGCAATATGTGCCCAGCTATCACAATGTCGACGAGTTCGCGACCGCGCTGCGCGCCGTGGGCGAGCCGATGCGGGGCAAGCCGGTCAGCGAACTGAGTGTCGGCCAGATGCTCGACGGGCTGTTCGCGATCACCCGCGATTTCGACATGAAGACCCAGCCGCACCTGCTGCTGCTGCAGAAGACGATGGTCATGGTCGAAGGGATTGCGACCCAGCTCGATCCGCAGATCAACATGTGGGATGTGGCCGCCCCGTTCGTGCGCAACTGGATCCGTGACGAACTCGGCCCCGAATCCGCGCTGGCCGACCGTATTCGGGAGGATACCGAAACCCTGCTGCGCATCCCCGCGCTGGTCCGCCGGCTGGAGGAACAGTATCCGCCCAAGGGCGGCGCGCCCGAACCGCCGCCTTTGCCGGACATCGAACTGATGTGGGACAAGCGCGCGCGGACCGAACGGCGCTGGCCGGGTTATCTGCTGGCCGCCGCTATCGGCGGCGCGACAGTGGCGGCGGCGCTCTGGTCAGGCTGGGGGGCCTAGTCAGCCTGGCAGGCTGAGCCGGCCTCAGGTCTGCGGGTGGGGCAGCACCCGGCTGGCGATCAGCAGCAGGATGACCATGACCGCCTCCACCAGCATCGGCTGCCAGTAACCGTCCCACGGGCCGTCCACGGCCAGCCCGACGAACCGGCCCACCAGCGCCACGCCGAACAGGCCGGCCGGAACCAGCAGCAGGTCCCCGTTGCGGCGCCAGGCGCCCACCATCATGCAAACGGACCCCACCACGAAGAACGCGGTCATGTCGGCCCTGATCGAGGCCAGACCCTGAGCGGTAGTGGGGGTGAGGCCGAAGTCCGTGCCTGCGGCCACGGGATCGAGCAGGAAGCCCAGGCCAATGAACAGGAACAGCAACCCTGCGGCGAAAATCAGCCCGGTCAGCACCAAACGCATCCGTAGTCTCCCCATTTCGCGGGCAGGTTACCAAGACGATAGGGATAAGTCGCCAGACAAAATTATCCCTGTGCCCGGCAAGGGATGGCCGACGGGGCTGGCGCGAACGGGTGTGCGCGGTTAACCATGCCCCTGCTCAACATCGGGCAATGAGGGGACGGGTCAGGATGGCGCCCACGGCGGGCATGGCAGTGGCCAGGGCAGGAGCAGGCGGGTGACCGGAACGGGTTATCCGCGCATCCTGCTGGTGGTTGGCGGCGGGATTGCCGCCTACAAATCGTGCGAGCTCGTGCGCCTGATCCGCAAGGGCGGCGGGGCGGTGACCTGTGTCGTGACTCAGGGCGGCCAGCAATTCGTCACCCCGATGGCGCTCGCCGCGCTCAGCGAAAACCCGGTCTACACCACCCTGTGGGATCTCAAGAACGAGGCCGAGATGGGCCATATCCAGCTCAGCCGCGAGGCTGATCTGGTGGTCGTCTGCCCGGCCACAGCCGATCTTCTGGCCAAGATGGCAGCCGGTATTGCCGACGATCTGGCCACCACGCTGATCCTGGCGACCGACAAGCCGGTGATGGTTGTCCCGGCGATGAACGTGCGGATGTGGCAGCACGAGGCGACTCAGCGCAACCTTGCCTGGCTGCGCCAGGCCGGGGTCGACGTGATCGATCCCGACGAAGGCCCGATGGCCTGCGGGGAGTTCGGCCCGGGCCGCCTGCCCGAGCCTGAAGTGATCTGGGCCGAGATTGCCGCCCGCTTCGGCCTTGTCGCTGATTGCGAGCCCCGGCAGCAGCCCGACTTGCTCGAAGCGCTGGAGCCTGAGCCAGAAGTGCGGCCGCGTGGCGGATTGGGCGGGCTGCTGTCGTCCCTCATCCCCCGCTCGACCCCGCGCCGCAGCGCCGAGGTGATCGAGACAGAATGGCAGGACACGCCTGAAGCCGAAGTGCCCGAAGACGCGGCCCCCGAAGGCGCGGTCCCCGAAGACCCTGCCCCCCAAGACCCTGCCCCCGAAGATCCTGCCGGAGACGCGCCGATGCCCCCGCCGCCCTCTTCGCCGGGTTTCGGCGGCGGACTGCTGGCCTCCAAGGGACGCGCGGTGGCCGCGCCGCCCACCGATCCTGCTGCCATCAATCACATGGTCGGCGGCCCCGCTGGTCCGCCCGAAGTGGAGATGACCGATCCGCTCGACGGGCAGCCCGACTTTGACGAGGACCCGGCCCACCGCCCGCTCTACGGGCGCCACGTGCTGGTCACCGCCGGGCCGACCCACGAGCCGATCGATCCGGTCCGCTATATCGCCAACCGGTCCAGCGGGAAGCAGGGCTTCGAGATCGCGGCCGCCGCCGCCGCTGCCGGGGCCAGGGTCACGCTGGTGGCCGGGCCGGTCCACCTCGATACGCCGCACGGGGTTGACCGGATCGACGTCGAATCCGCGCGTGAGATGGCCGAGGCGGTCAAGCAGGCATTGCCTGCCGATGTCGCCATCATGGTCGCTGCCGTGGCTGACTGGCGCAGCAAGGATTTCGCGGCCCAGAAGATGAAGAAGCGCGGCTCGGCCCCGCCCGCGCTGCTGCTGACCGAGAACCCTGACATTCTCGCCACGGTTGCTTCGGGCAGGTCCAGGCCGGGCCTGCTGATCGGCTTTGCGGCCGAGACCGAGGAAGTGGTCGAGCACGCCCAGGTCAAGCGCAAGCGCAAGGGGGCCGACTGGATCGTCGCCAACGATGTCTCGGGCGATGTCATGGGCGGCGAAATGAACCGGGTCCATATCGTGCGTGAAAGCGGGGTCGAGCACCTGGACGAGATGCCCAAGGGCGAGGTGGCGCGGGCGCTGGTCGAGCGGATCGTGGCTGAGCTGGAACAAGGGTGGCCGCAATGACACAGGGTCCGGTCGCCGTGGCGCTGAAGCGCCTGCCGCATGGCGAAGGCCTTGCCCTGCCGCACTATGCCACGGCCGGCGCGGCGGGCATGGACGTGCTTGCGGCCGAGGACGTGACGCTGGCCCCCGGCGCGCGCCATGCCGTGGCGACCGGCCTGGCGCTGGCGATCCCGCCGGGCTACGAAATCCAGGTCCGCCCGCGCTCCGGCCTGGCGCTGAAACACGGGATCACCGTGCCCAACACGCCCGGCACGATTGATTCGGACTACCGGGGGGAGCTGAAGGTCATCCTGATCAACCACGGCAGCGAACCTTTCGCCATCGTGCGCGGAGACCGGGTGGCGCAGCTGGTGCTGGCCCCGGTGACGCAGGCGACATGGCACGAGGTCGCGGAGTTGGATGATACCGCGCGCGGCTCGGGCGGCTTCGGATCGACCGGGGGGCACGAGCGCCTTTAGCCCGGCACCGCCCGCGGTGGCTCAGGCCAGTCGGGCGGCCAGTCCGGTCAGCTTGAGCAGCTCGGCGTGCACTTTCTCCAGCTCCTTTTCGTACCACAGGTCGATCAGGAAGCCGATTTCGCCGAGGAAGGTCGGGATTTCGTCCAGCACGTAGAGGTTGGCCATGCTGGGTGAGGCCGATTCGCCGTGGCGGTTGGGCAACTTCGCGCGGATGCCGTGGCCTGCCACATAGGCCACCAGTTCATCGATGTTCTGTTGCATTGCAGCCATGCGCATCTCGTTGGAGGCGGAGCGGGCGTGGCCGAGCTCTTCCTTGGCGCGATCGATCAGGCGCATGAGATGGGCGTAACGGCGATCAGCGGCCTCGCGCGAGAGGCTGGAAACCTGCATGATGAAAGCGTGCTGGATGCGGTGCCGGGCGGTATCGGGGTGTTCGCCGGCCGCGAAGTCTGCGCCATTGGCGCTGAGCCGGGCCGCAGCGGCCTTGTCCGCCGATGCAGCTGCTTCGATTCTGGTCATCTCGCCCATCGGCCGGTCTTCCCCCTGAGAAAGACCGATCAATGCCAGAACAGGGTAAATACCGGATTAAGCCTGTAGGGGGCGCGCCGCAGCGCACCCCCCGAATGGCTCAGTCGATCCGGCGCACCGTCTTCTTGTCAGGTGCGATGGTAATCCGCACGGTTTCGCCGGAATTGCCAGGGAAATCGGTGAACATCGCCTCGACCAGGTTGGGCACCAGGTGCGGCAGGCGGTTGGAGGTCGACACGGCTTCGGCCTTGCCTTCGAACAGGCGCTGGCCGCTGGCCACATTGTCGATCTTCAGGTCAATGCCGCTGGTGAACACGGTGTAGCTTTCCACCTCGCCCCCGCCGAACCACGGATCGTGGAAGCCGTAACCCCACGCCGAGGATGGGTGGATCCGGCGGATATAGCCCGAACGGGTCCGGTAATAGACCGGGCGATAGCTATGCCAGCTGCCCCAGAACGGATCCGCGAAACCGGTGCTGCGCACCCGCTCGCGGCCGTTATCGACCCCGTAATCGAAGCGCACCAGCAGGCTGGCCTGTTCCGGCGAGGCGGCCTGGGCATAGCCCAGCCGCGCCATCTGCGCCTCGACCAGATCGGCATAGCGGGAGAACTCGAGCCCGCCTGCCAGCGCCGGATCATCGGCAACCACTGCAAAACTCTGGCCCTGCGGCGCGGGAAGCTGGGTCTGGAAGCGTGAGACATCGGCCTTGAACGGTGTGGCGCAGGCAGCCAGCCCGGCCAGCAGCAGCGGCACGGCGGCCAGCTTCATCAAGCGGACCCGGGTGTTTCTGGTAGTGTTCATGAGACTTTCCTCTTCGGAAAACAGCAACGTCTGTCGCGACCAGCCATTTCCCGGTCGCACGCTGTCATCGTTGAGGCGTGCTGTAAAGCAGATGGCCTGAACCGGGTTTGAATACGGGGCAAAAGCCTCAGCCGCGGACCAGCCCCAGCGCCTGATAGGTGGCCGTCAGGGTTGCGCCGCCCATGTCCCGTGCCCGTGCCGCGCCGCGCGCGAGGATCGCGTCCAGCGCTTCGCGATCATCCCGGAGGGCGCGGAACCGGGTGTTGATCGGGCCAAGCGTTTCCACCAGCGCCTCGGCCAGGGCGGGCTTGAACGCGCCGAACCCCTGTCCGGCAAACTGGCTGAGCACCTGGTCAACCGGCTGCCCGGTCACCGCGCCGAAGATCGTCACGAGGTTGAGCGCCTCCGCCCGCCCGGCCAGCCCGGCTGCTTCGCCGGGCAGCGGCTGGGGGTCGGTCTTGGCCTTGCGGACCTTCTGCATGATCGTGTCGGCATCATCGATCAGGTTGATCCGGCTCATCTCGCTCGGATCGGATTTGGACATCTTGGCGCTGCCATCGCGCAGGCTCATGATCCGCGCGGCTTCGAGCGGCACGATCGGCTCGGGCAGGGTGAACACCGGTGCATCGTCGGCGCAGAAATCGTTGTTGAACTTCTGCGCGATGTCGCGCGCCAGCTCCAGGTGCTGCTTCTGGTCTTCGCCCACCGGCACCTGGGTGGCCTGATAGAGCAGCACGTCGGCCGCCTGCAGCACGGGATAGGTGAACAGGGCGACCGACTGGCCTTCGCGGTTCTTGCCGGCCTTGTCCTTCCACTGGGTCATCCGGTTGAGCCAGCCCATCCGGGCGGTGCCGTTGAGCAGCCATTGCAGCTCGGCATGGGCGGGAACCTGCGCCTGGTTGAACAGGATGGAGCGATCCGGGTCTATCCCGCAGGCGACCAGTGCGGCGGTCATCTCCAGCGTCGCGGCGCGCAGCTCGGCCGGATTGTGCGGCTGGCTGATGGCATGGAGGTCGGCGAGGAAGTAAAGACACTGCCCCCCTTCAGGCATCGAATCCTGCATCCGCACCCAGTTGCGGATCGCGCCCAGGTAATTGCCGAGATGCAGGTTGCCCGTGGGCTGGATGCCGGAAACGACGCGCATGATCTGTCCTGTGGGTTAGCTCTGGCGGCGCATTAGGCGCTGCACGGTCGCCTTGTCGAGGATGCCGAGCAGGAAACCGGCAGCGGCGAAACTGGCAAGGCCCGCGCCGGCGATGGCGAGGATGGCGGTTGCCCGCTCCAGCGCGGTGCCGCTGAACATCGGGTCGAGCGGGGCCATCAGGAACCACAAGGCTGCCCCCATCACAGCTGCGGCCAGCACGATCCGGGCAATCCGCCCCATGATCCGGCCGGGCAGGTGGAAATGCCCCTTGTGCGCCAGCAGGGCATAGAGCAGCGCCACGTTGCACCACGCCCCGATCGAGCCGGCGATCGCCAGCCCCAGCACGCCCAGCCGCGGCACCAGCAAGAAGTTGAGCAAGACCGTGACCGTCAGGCTGGCGGCGGCGGTATAGACCGGAGTGCGGGTATCCTTGCGGGCGAAAAAGTTGGGGGTCAGCACCTTGACCAGCACATAGGCGGGCAAGCCGATCACCAGCCCGCCGACCACGGTGCCGGTCACCAGCGCATCCTCCAGGGTGAACGCCCCGCCGACGAAGAACACCCGGGTAAAGGCGCTGCCGGTAACGAACAGCGCCACCGCAGCCGGGATGGTCAGCAGCATGGCGAGCTCGATCGCGTTCGATTGCAGGCGCGAGGCTTCCTCCGGCTCGCCCCGCCCCAGATGGCGCGACAGGGCCGGCAGGATCGCGGTGCCCAGGGCAATGCCGATAATGCCGAGCGGGAGCTGGTTCCACCGGTCCGCCATGGCGAGATAGGTGTAGCTGCCGTCTGGCAGGTTGGAGAGGAAGAACAGGTCAATGAAACGGGCGATCTGGTACACGCCCGCGCCGAACACGGCCGGCACGATCAGCACGCCCAGTTCCCGGACCTGCGCGGTCAGGCGCGGGCGGCGCAATGCCAGCCGGAAGCCGGAGCGACGCATCCAGAACCACAGCCACAGCAGTTGCAGCAGCCCGGAAACCGATACTGCCACCGCCAGCCAGAACCCGACCGCCATCCGGGTCGCTTCGCCGCCGGGCTGAAACGCGCCCCAGGTCAGCGCCGTGATCAGGCAGATGTTGAGCAGGATCGGTGCCGCCGCCGCTGCCGCAAAGCGCGACAGCGAATTGAGCACGGCGGCAAACAGCGTCGCCAGGCTCATGAACACCAGATAGGGAAAGGCAATCCGCGCCATCAGCACGGCATGATCGAACAGGGCCGGATCGCCCGTGGTGCCTTGGTTGGCGAACAGCCCGGCAATCCACGGCATGACCAGCAGCGCGATCCCGCCGAAGGCGATCAGGATCGGGATCAGCACCGCCAGCACGTCCTCGGCGAAGCGCCGCGCTTCGGATATGTCGTCGTCCCGCGTCATCCGCCGGTTGAACAGCGGCACGAAGGCGCTGGCGAAGGCCCCTTCGGCAAACAGGCGGCGGAAGATGTTGGGCAGCTGGAAGGCCAGTTGCCAGGCATCGGCCACGCCGCCCGCCCCGAGCACCCGGGCCAGCATCATGTCGCGCACGAAACCAAATACGCGGCTGACCAGAGTCAGCCCGCCGATCGTGCCGACGTTACGGAGCAGGCTCATTGATCAGGCCCGCGCTTGCCGGGTGCGCTCAGGCTTCTGCCGCAGGGGCACCGGCTCCGCCGGCAGCCGCAGCCTGTTCCTGGATGCGCTGGAAATAGAGGCCGTTGAAGTCGATCGGGTCGAGCAGCAGCGGCTGGTAGCCGAGATCGCGCGTGGCGTCGGCCACGATGCGGCGGGCGAACGGGAACAGGATGCGCGGCGCTTCGGCATAGAGGAAGGCATGGGCCTGCTCGTCGGGCAGGTTGCGCATCCCGACCAGGCCGCAATAGGCCAGCTCGACGATGTAGAAATTGCCCTGCTGGGCCTTTGCTGTGACGGTGATCTTCAGCTCGACTTCGTGCACTTCGTCGCTGACCGGCTGGGCGCCGATGTTGAGCTGCAGGTCGATCTGCGGCGCTTCGGTCCACTGGTACGCCTGCGGCGCGTTCGGATTCTCGACCGAGAGATCCTTGATGTACTGCGAGATCAGGCCGGCTGCCGGGGTCGTGTCGGCGCCGTTGGGCAGCGGATCGGGATTGATGTCGGTCAGGATATCGCCTTCGTCGGCCATGGTCTGGGATGCTTTCGTGCCAGTCTTGCGGGCGCTGCCCGGTGGGGGCAGCGGTGGTTCGGCGGGCCGCCTAGCACTGTGTGCGCCGTGCCGCAACGCAGGACATTTTCCCGCCGCTCCGCGTTGTTCATTTGAAAACCCGCGCCATATAGGGCACGAAGGGGACTGGACCGGAGCGCGTGGGAGCGGCGCTGCTCCACATTGATGAACGGATTTTGACTGTGATCTACGAGATCGTCATCCTCGCTGCGATAGCCGCCTTTCTGGGCCTGCGCCTCTATTCGGTGCTGGGCCAGCGCGCTGACCACGAGGAAGAACATGTGCCCAACCGGTTCGAAGGGCCCGATGGCGCACCTCCGCCCGCCGCCATGCCGCGCCCGGCGCTGACGCCGGTGGCTGCCGCGCAGGGCGAGCAGGCCGATGCCGTCTTGCCCGCAGTGGAACGCGGCGTCCGCGCCATCGCGGCGGCGGACCGCCAGTTTGACATCACCGGGTTCCTCGAAGGCGCCAAGGGTGCCTACGGGATGGTGCTGGAAGCCTTCTGGACCGGTGACCGCGCGACCTTGCGCGAGCTGTGCGATGACGATGTCTACGCCGGTTTCGATGCCGCCATCACCGCCCGTGATGAAGCGGGCGAAACGATGCAGAACGCGCTGATCCGGATCGAGGAAGCAACCATCCACTCGGCCACGCTGGATGGCAAGGTGGCGCGGGTCGCGGTGCGCTTCGTGGCGGATATCGCTGCGGTCACCCGTGACCGTGATGGCACGATCATTGCCGGTTCGCTGGACGATGCCATCGTCAGCCGCGATGTCTGGACCTTCCGCCGCGACGTGACTTCGTCCGCGCCTGACTGGGTGCTGGACGAGACCGACGAAGGCTGAGGCAGCAGCAGGCAACGAAACGGGGGGCGTTTCCGGTGAGACGGATTGCGGCGGGTCTGGCAGCGGCATTTCTGCTGGCGGGCTGCCGCCTTGTCCCCGGAGGAGAAGCGCCGCGCCCGGTCGGCCCGGCCCAGCCGCCTGCCGGAGCCGTGTCGAGCGCCGCATTCGCCGGTGTCGTGCGCGGCCCGAGCATTGGTGCCCTGGCACCCGGCCGCGACGATGCCGGGACTGCGCTGGCCGCCTTTGCCGAATCCTGTCCGGTGCTGACCAAACGGCCTGATGCCAGCGGCTTGACCTACCCTGCCGACTGGATGCCAGCCTGCGAGGCGGCGCGTACCTGGCCCGTCACGCGGGCCAGCCAGTTCTTCATCGAGCATTTCGAGACTGCCCGGGTCGGCAGCGGGGAAGCCTTTGCCACCGGCTATTACGAGCCTGAAATCGCTGGCAGCCGCACCCGCAGGCCGGGCTACGAAGTGCCGGTCTATGCCCTGCCGGCTGACCTTGAACGCGGCTGGCACGAAGAAATCCCTGTCAGTGAGCGGACCGGCCGCCCGCCGCTGGGGCGCAAGCTGCCGTCGGGACAATTCGTCCCCTATTATGAACGGGCGGAGATCGACGCCGGCGCGCTTGCCGGGCGCGGGCTGGAGCTGGCCTGGGCGGCTGACCCGGTCGAGCTGTTCTTCCTCCAGATCCAGGGCTCCGGGCGGCTGATCACCCCTGAAGGGCAGGTAATTCGCATTGGCTACGCCGGGCAGAACGGGCGCGAATATGTCGCGATCGGGCGGATCCTGCGCGAACGCGGGGTGCTCGGCAGCGGGCCGGGGCAATATCCCGGCTCGATGCAGGGGCTGATGGCCTGGATCCGGGACAACCCGGAAGAAGGCCGCAAGGTCATGCACCAGAACCGCAGCTACGTGTTCTTCCGCGAGCTCACCGGCGACGGACCCGTGGGCTCGATCGGTGTGCCGGTGCGGCGGGAAGCCTCGGTGGCGGTGGATCCGGCCTTCGTGCCCTATGGCGCCCCGGTCTGGCTGGAGGTCGACCGGCCCGAAGCGAACGGGCTGTGGGTGGCACAAGATACCGGCGGCGCGATCAAGGGCCCCAACCGGTTCGACACGTTCTGGGGCGCGGGGGAGGATGCCCGGGTGATCGCCGGCGGAATGAGCGCGCGCGGTACGGCGCTGGTGCTGCTGCCCAAGGGCACGGTCGCGCGCCTCAACGGCGAATGAGCCATCCGCGCGGCCTGACCCCGGAAGAAGCTTCGGCCTGGGACAAGGTGGCGGCAACGGTCAAGCCGCTCCACCCGGTGCGAAAGGCCAAGGCGGCGGCGCAGCCTGCCAAGGCCATCCGGGTGGAGAGCAAGCCGCTCGTTGCCGCGCCCGTGCCCCGGCCCGCGAGCCGCCCGGTCAAGGCGTCTGTCGCGCCTGCTCCTGCTCGGGCCCCGGCTCGGGTCCCGGCTCTGGCCCCGGCTCCCGTGCGCGCCGATACCGGTCTCGATTCCCATTGGGAGCGGCGATTCAAAGCCGGGTCGATCGATCCCGATTTCACCCTCGACCTGCATGGCCATACGCTTGATTCGGCGCATGACCGGCTCGATGACGGTCTCATGCAGGCCAAGGCCCTGGGCGCGCGGGTGGTGCTGGTGATCGCGGGCAAGCCGCGCCCGGTCGAAGCGGCGGACCGGGGGGATCGGCGCGGGGCGATCCGGGCCAAGCTGCTCGACTGGCTCGCCGCCGGGCCGCACGGGAGCGACATTGCCGCGATCCGCAAGGCCCACCGCCGCCACGGGGGCGAAGGCGCGCTCTACCTGGTGCTCAAACGGAGGCGGTAGGGCACCGCCCGGGCGTGTTATCTTATCCGCACTGCGCCCGGTGCAGCAGCTTGTGGTCGGCCAGCACCAGCGCCATCATCGCCTCCACCACCGGGGTGCCGCGAATGCCCACGCAGGGATCGTGCCGCCCCTTGGTGCGGACCTCGGTTTCTGCGCCATCGCGGGTGATCGAGGGTACCGGGGTGAGGATCGAGCTGGTTGGCTTGAACGCGACCCGGCAAACCACCGGCTGCCCGGTGCTGATCCCGCCCGCGATCCCGCCCGCATGGTTGGCCGCGAACTCGGGGCCATTCTCTCCCGCGCGCATCGGATCGGCGTTCTGCTCGCCCGAGAGGCGCGCGGCGCCGAAGCCGTCGCCGATTTCCACGCCCTTCACCGCATTGATCCCCATCATCGCGGCGGCCAGATCGGCATCGAGCTTGGCATAGATCGGCGCGCCCCATCCGGCGGGCACCCCGGTGGCGACGCATTCGACCACTGCGCCGAGCGAGGAGCCTGCCAGCCGGGCCTCGTCCACCAGCTTCTCCCACCGCTGCGCTGCAGCGGCATCGGGGCACCAGAACGGGTTGTTGCCGATTTCACCGGCATCGAAATTGGCCGGGTTGACCGCATCGCCGCCGATCTCGGCCACATAGGCGAGCAGGGAGACCTCCGGGATCACCAGCCGCGCCACTGCGCCTGCTGCCACCCGCGCCGCGGTTTCGCGCGCGCTGGAACGCCCGCCGCCGCGATAATCGCGCAGGCCATATTTGGCATCATAGGCATAATCGGCATGGCCCGGGCGATAGGCCTGGGCGATCTCCGAATAGTCCTTGCTGCGCTGGTCGGTGTTCTCGATCATCAGGCTGATCGGCGTGCCGGTGGTGCGCCCTTCGAACACGCCGGACAGGATGCGGACCTGGTCCGGCTCGTTGCGCTGGGTGGTGAACTTGTTCTGCCCCGGGCGGCGCGCGTCCAGAAACGGCTGGATCGCGGCTTCATCGAGGACGAGCCCCGGCGGGCACCCGTCCACCACCGCCCCCAATGCGGGGCCATGGCTTTCGCCCCAGGTCGTCATGCGGAAAACCCGCCCGAAAGTGTTCCAGCTCATGGCAGGCATTTGGCGCAACTTCGGGCGGCTGTCCAATCTGTCAGCGCATAGGATTATTTCGTGCGCACCAAGACGCAAAGGAGGGGCGAAGAACCGTTTTCCTACAAGCGCGCGATCTGGCACCGTAGCCCGATGGCCCGCCTGCAGCACGTCGCAATGACGGAGAGGGGGCGGGGGGCTCCCCTCGCAGCATTCGGGATGGTGTTTGGAAAATAAATACGATAAACCAGTCAGTTATAAATGTTGGACTCGCTTGACAAGGCGTCAACTTCGTCAAGCAGGTGTCAGGCGGCCCGCGCCGTCTGGCTGCGGTTGACGATAATGCGCCCGCCGCACTGGCCAAACCGCGTGCTTTGCGGCAGGAACAAAACGCGCTCAAGCAGCGAAGCGGTAGCGCAGAAAGATAGCGATGATTGCGAAGCTGAAGGGCCTGCTCGACGAAACCGGCACCGACTGGGCGGTGATCGACGTGGCGGGCGTGGGCTACCTCGTCCACTGCTCGGCCAAGACATTGAGCGCGCTGGGCGAACGGGGCGAGGCCTGCACGCTCTACACCGACCTGCAGGTTTCCGAGAACGACATGCGCCTGCTCGGCTTTGCTGACAGCGGTGAGCGGGACTGGTTCCGCCTGCTTACCCAGGTGCAGGGGGTGGGCAGCAAGGTCGCGCTGGCGATCCTCTCCGCCCTGTCGGCGGGTGAATTGCAGGCGGCCTGCTCGCAAGGCGACGCGGCGATGGTCGCCCGCGCCAACGGGGTCGGGCCGAAGCTGGCCGGCCGGATCGTCAACGAGCTGAAGGACAAGGCGGGCGGGATGCCGGGTGGCGGCATGGCCGGAGTGCCGGTGAGCGCCGTCTCGCAAGCCGGAGCCGCCAGTGCCGACGCGGTCAGCGCGCTGGAAAACCTCGGCTTCAAACCCGCCACCGCCGCCCGCGCCGTAGCCCTGGCGCAAGGCGAACTGGGCGAAGGCGCGAGTGAGAGCGAGTTGATAAGGGTTGCGTTGAAGAGGGCGGCGGGGTGAGCTCTCAGTTTTCCGTATCAAATCCTCCCGATGCCCAAGGAATTGAGAACGGTAGTTCTGCGGTCGATTCCGTATCGTGGATCAAAGAGGCCGCAAAAGAAGAAATCGAAAGTCTAAAGTTCATGCGAGCAGTCGCATGGGAGCAGCACTCGCACTCATTTAAGTGGCTGGTTGGATCGCTGCTTGCGCTGAATGGGGGAGGTTTGCTCGCAATTGTTCAAGCTACAGGAATTGCGTTGATTGAGCGTCTTTTCGGAGGGGCGGCCTTTGCCCTCGGGATTGCCTGCGCACTTCTGGTTGCGGTCTTTGCGCAGCATGCAATCATGGCTTCTTTGATGCCCCTACAGCGGCAAATTGGGTACTGGATGTCGGTTGTCGACGACGGAGTGAGAAATGAACAGTTTGAAGCTGAATTAGCGTCTGAGCTGGGAAAGTCCTCCCGGCTTGAAAAGCTGGGACGGATTGGAGGTTGGGCGTCTGCAGCATGCTTTTTCGTTGGCTTGATCTGCGGCGGCGTTGGAATGGTTCAGTTCGAATCTGAGCAGCATGAAAGTGTGGCGCAACCGGAGGTAGGAAAATGACCGACCAACCCCTCCATTCCCCCGCTCGCCAGCCGGAGGACCCGGACGCTGCGCTGCGGCCCAAATCGCTCGGCGAGTTCATCGGGCAGGAGGCGGCGCGGGATAACTTGCGCGTGTTCATCGAAGCCGCGCGCGGGCGGGGCGAGGCGATGGACCATGTGCTGTTCTTCGGCCCGCCGGGGCTGGGCAAGACCACGCTGGCGCAGATCGTCGCCAAGGAACTGGGGGTCGGTTTCCGCGCCACCTCCGGCCCGGTGATCGCCAAGGCGGGCGATCTGGCCGCGCTGCTGACCAATCTGGAACCGCACGACGTGCTGTTCATCGACGAGATCCACCGGCTCAATCCGGTGGTCGAGGAAGTGCTCTACCCGGCAATGGAGGACCGCGCGCTCGACCTGATCATCGGCGAAGGGCCCTCGGCGCGCAGCGTGCGGATCGACCTGCCGCCGTTCACCCTGGTCGGCGCGACCACCCGGCAGGGGCTGCTGACCACGCCCTTGCGGGACCGGTTCGGCATCCCGGTGCGGCTCAATTTCTACACCCACGAGGAGCTTGACCTGGTGGTGACGCGCGGCGCGCGGCTGCTCGGCATGGAGATTGATCCCGCGGGCGCGCGCGAGATTGCGCGGCGCAGCCGGGGCACGCCCCGGGTGGCCGGGCGGCTGCTGCGCCGGGTGCGCGACTTCGCCCATGTTGCGGGGGACGGCCTCGTCACCCGCGCGATTGCCGATGCCGCGCTGACCCGGCTGGAGATCGACCGGCTTGGCCTCGATGCGATGGACCGGCGTTATCTCACCATGATCGCAGGGGTCTACAAAGGCGGCCCGGTGGGAGTGGAAACGCTGGCCGCCGGCCTCGCCGAGCCGCGTGATACGGTGGAGGAAGTGATCGAGCCTTACCTCATCCAGCTGGGCCTGATTGCCCGCACCGCGCGCGGCCGCTGCCTCAACGATGCGGGATGGAATCACCTCGACATGCGCCCCCCGGCCGGGAGCCAGACCCCGCTGTTCGGCCCGGAAGATTAATGATTTCGTTGGGTTTTGCCGCCAGTTCGGTTCCATAACGGGACAGTCCCGGCGAAGGGCCGGAAATCGGCGCGCTTTTTTGCCGCCGGGCTGCCAATTCATGGTTAATGTGATTGCCCGTTTAAGGACTTGGTCGCTTCTTGCTGCCACAGGGCGTGTTCATGGGGGCGGAGCCGCCGTTTCCACCCACGACCCGGATGCAACAAGAGAG
Organism: Altererythrobacter sp. H2; assembly: GCF_035319885.1. NCBI lineage: Bacteria > Pseudomonadati > Pseudomonadota > Alphaproteobacteria > Sphingomonadales > Erythrobacteraceae > Altererythrobacter > Altererythrobacter sp. H2. The sequence goes on along the minus strand of NZ_CP141285.1, from coordinate 3,220,190 downwards.
CTTGCCCTTGTCGGTAAAATTGGCCCTGGCGAAACTGTCCGCGACTGCCGCGGGCACAGCGCTGCTAGCAGGAGGCGCGGTTCACGTCGCTGAACCGATGGCGACGGAACGGCCGTCGTACAAGTCGGTCAAGAGCCAGCCGCGCTATGTCAAGCAGAAGACCGCCAAGCGGCAGGTGCCCAAGACCGTGCAGCGCAAGCGGCGCGTCGTCCGGCCGACTGTCGAATGCGTTCCGGCAGGCCCGGGCACGATCGTTCCGCAGCCCCTCGGCTACACGGACGGATCGCGCACCATTCCCGGCAGCGCCAATGCATATGGCGCCAACCCATACGGAGAATGCGCGCCGGCCTACCAGTATGCCATGGCAGCCATGCCGACGCCGATGCCGATGCCGCTTCCCCTGCCCGCGCTTCCTCCGGTGAGCGGTGGCGGCGGCAGCGGGGTCACCGTGGTTGGCGGCGGCGGCGGTTTCGGTGGCGGTTTCGGCGGCGGCTTCTTCGGCGGCTTCGTGGGCGGCAGCGGCGGATCGGGCGGGTCCGTGGCCATTACTTCGACCACCACCACCTCCGGCGGCACGAGCAATGGCACGACCAGCGGCAGCACCAGCGGCATCAACATCATTATCGACAACAACAACACCAGCGGTGGCACGTCGACCTCGACCTCGACCGGCGGGCTTACGTCGACCACTACGACGGGCGGCCTGAGTTCGACCACCACCAGCTCGACGGGCGGCAGCAGTTCGACCACCGGCGGGGTGTCGACCTCGACCGGCGGCGTTTCGACCTCCACCAGCACTGGCGGGGTGTCGACCTCGACCGGTGGCGTCTCGACCTCGACCGGCGGCGTGACCAGCAGCACGAGCACCAGCTCCGGCAACGTATCCTCGAGCTCGGGCAATGTCTCGTCGAGCTCGGGCAACGTATCCTCAAGCTCGGGCAGTGTCTCGTCCAGCTCCGGGAATGTTTCGTCCAGCTCGGGCAACAACGCCAGTTCCAGCTCGTCGGGCAATGTCAGCTCAAGCTCGTCCGGCAACGTCAGCTCCAGTTCGTCGGGCAACGTGTCCAGCTCGTCCTCGACGTCATCTTCCACCTCCAGCTCGACCTCGGGGAATGTGACCAGTTCCAGCTCAACATCGGGCAACGTGTCGACCAGCACCAGCTCGTCGGGCAACATTACCAGCAGCACGAGCTCGTCCGGCAATGTCAGCAGCACCTCGGGCAATACGTCCGGAAACACCTCGGGCAACACGTCCGGCAATACTTCGGGTAACACCTCCGGGAACACTACGGGCGGTACCCCGGTCCCGGCCCCGCCGATGATGATCCTGTTCGGCGCTGCGGCAGCGGCGATCCTGGGGCGGCGCAAGTTCAAGGTGATCCGCGGCGGTTGATCCGCACGGGCTTCGGAGCATACAGAAAAAGGGCGGCCCCTGCGAAGGAGCCGCCCTTTTTCTGTCTCCGGGCCTGAGGCGCGCTACTGCGCGGGGGTGACCTCCTGGCCCTGCGCGATCCAGTCGAGGATCCCGCCATCCAGATGGCGCACGGTGGCATCGCGGTGCGCCGCAAGCTGTTCGGCTGCCACGCCGGAACGGCGGTCGGAGCGGCAGAACAGGACGGTTTCCCTGCCCGGTTCATCCACGATCGCAGCCGGGTCGAACCGGTCGAGCGGAACGTTGACCGCACCGGGGATGCTGCCTTCGGCGAACTCTTCGGGTGTGCGCACGTCGATCAGCCGGACTTTGCCTGAAGCGACGAGAGCCGCGAGTTCCGCAGTGCCCACTGTTACCACGCCGGCCCCCGAATCGGGCACGACTGCCGCATCGTCCGCCGCCCCGACGGCAGGGGAACAGGCCCCCGCCAGCAGCAGGACGGCGAGCGCCGGTGCGGCAAGAGTGCGCCGCATCATGCAGCCAGCTTGCGCAGTACGTAGTGGAGGATGCCGCCGTTGCGGAAATACTCCAGCTCGTTGGCGGTATCGATCCGGCACAGCGCGGTGAAGGTGAAGCTGGACCCGTCAGCGCGGGTCACTTCCACGGTCACGTCCTGCTGCGGCTGGATCTCGGCCAGGCCCCTGATGGTGAAGCTGTCATCCCCGGTCAGGCCGAGCGTTTCGCGCGTGTCACCATCCTTGAACTGCAGCGGCAGCACGCCCATCCCGACCAGGTTGGACCGGTGAATGCGCTCGAAGCTTTCCACGATCACCGCGCGCACGCCCAGCAGGTTGGTGCCCTTGGCCGCCCAGTCACGGCTGGAGCCGGTGCCATATTCCTTGCCCGCGATCACCACCAGCGCGGTGCCATCGGCCTTGTGCTTCATCGCCGCGTCATAGACCGGCATGGTCTCGCCCTTGTAGCTGGAGAAGCCGCCCTCGGTGCCAGGGACCATTTCGTTGCGGATGCGGATGTTGGCAAAGGTGCCGCGCATCATCACGTCATGGTGCCCGCGCCGCGCGCCGTAGGAGTTGAAGTCGGCCTTGGCGACCTGGTGCTCGATCAGCCACTGGCCGGCCGGGCTGTCGGCCTTGATGCTGCCGGCCGGGCTGATGTGGTCGGTGGTGATCGAATCGCCCAGGATCAGCAGGGGCTTGGCCTCGATCACGTCGGTCACCGGCTCGGGGGTCATGGACATGCCATCGAAGTACGGCGGGTTGGCGACATAGGTGCTGCCCGCGCGCCACTGGTAGGTTTCGCTGCCGGTGACGTTGATCGCCTGCCAGTGCGCGTCGCCCTTGTAGACATCGGCATAGCGCGCCTGGAACATGGCGCGGTCCATGCACGCATTCATGGTGGTGGTGACTTCGTCGTTGGTCGGCCAGATGTCCTTCAGGAACACGTCCTGGCCATTGGTGCCGGTCCCGATCGGGGTGGTGGTGAAGTCTTCGATCACCGTGCCCTTGAGCGCGTAGGCGACCACCAGCGGCGGGCTGGCGAGGAAGTTGGCGCGCACATCAGGCGAGACGCGGCCTTCGAAATTGCGGTTGCCCGAGATTACGGCAGCCGCGACCAGCCCGTTTTCATTGATTGCCTTGCTGATCGGCTCGGCCAGCGGGCCGGAGTTGCCGATGCAGGTGGTGCAGCCGTAGCCCACCAGGTTGAACCCGATGTTGTCGAGGTGCGACTGGAGACCGGCCTTGTTGAGGTAGTCGGTCACCACCTGCGAGCCCGGTGCGAGTGAGGTCTTGACCCAGGGCTTGGGCTTGAGGCCCAGCTCGTCGGCCTTCTTGGCGACGAGGCCGGCGGCGACCATGACGCCGGGGTTGCTGGTGTTGGTACAGCTGGTGATGGCAGCGATCATCACGTCGCCGTCGCCGACATCGAAGTCCTTGCCGTCCACCGCAACCCGGGCGTTGGTCTTCTTGTATGTCTCCGCCATGTCCTTGGCGAACACCTCGTCGACTTCGGTCAGGGCGACTCGGTCCTGCGGGCGCTTCGGCCCGGCGAGCGAGGGAACCACGGTGCTCATGTCGAGCTCCAGCGTGCTGGTGAAGACGGGATCGGCTGCACCCGGCTCGATCCAGAAACCCTGCTCGCGGGCATAGGCTTCGACCAGGGCGATCTGGCTTTCCTCGCGGCCCGTCAGGCGCAGGTAGTCGAGCGTCTTGTCGTCGATCCCGAAGAAGCCGCAGGTCGCGCCATATTCCGGCGCCATGTTGGCCAGCGTCGCCCGGTCAGCGAGGCTGAGCGAGGCAAGGCCGGGGCCGTAGTATTCGACGAACCGGCCGACCACGCCGTGCTTGCGCAGCATGTTGGTGCAGGTCAGCACCAGGTCGGTTGCGGTCACGCCTTCCTTGAGCGCGCCGGTCAGCTTGAAGCCGACCACTTCGGGGATGAGCATGGAAACCGGCTGGCCCAGCATGGCGGCTTCCGCCTCGATCCCGCCAACACCCCAGCCCAGAACGCCGAGGCCGTTGATCATGGTGGTGTGACTGTCGGTTCCGACGCAGGTATCGGGATAGGCCACGGTCGCACCGCTCTCGTCCTGGCTGGTCCAGACGGCCTGGGCGATGTGTTCCAGGTTGACCTGGTGGCAGATGCCGGTGCCCGGCGGCACGGCGTAGAAGTTGTTGAGCGACTTGGAACCCCACTTGAGGAAGTCGTACCGCTCCATGTTGCGGTGGTATTCGATCTCGACGTTCTCCTCGAACGCCTTGGGGTGGCCGAACTCGTCAACCATGACCGAGTGGTCGATCACCAGGTTGACCGGCACCAGCGGGTTGATCTTGCTGGTGTCACCGCCCAGCTTGGCGATCGCATCGCGCATCGCGGCAAGGTCGACCACACAGGGCACGCCGGTGAAGTCCTGCAGCAGCACGCGGGCCGGGCGATACTGGATTTCCGCGCCCGTTGCCGGGTTCTTCTGCCAGTCGGCAATCGCTTGCACGTCGGCAGTGGAAACGGTGAAGCCACCGTCCTCGAACCGCAGCATGTTTTCCAGCAGGACCTTCATCGAGAACGGCAGGCGCGAAACGTCGCCCACTTTCTCCGCCGCCTTCTTCAGCGAATAATAGACGTAGTCCTTGCCGCCGACGGTGAGGGTGGAGCGGGTTCCGAGCGTGTCCTTGCCGACCTGGGTCATGCGCTGAAGTGTCCTTTCGTGCGATGTCTACATCAGTGCGCCACCCGCGCGGCAGGGCCGGAAAATGGGTGGCTCGTCTCTGGCGCGGCCCTGCGCTTTCACGGCGGTAAAATCAAGGGCGGGCCGCCTTGGGCGGGGTCAATTACGACTATCGTCGGGCAAAGTGCAGGCTTTCGGCAGGCGGGGCTAGAGCGCGCTCTGTTCCGGGCGCTTGCGGGTGGCGATCCAGCAGCCAATCACGATCAGGACGGTCCCGGCCACTGTGCCGCCGGTCAGCGGCTCGGCGAACATCAGCCAGCCGAACAGCGCGGCCCACAGGAAGCCGGTGTATTCGACCGGAACCAGCACTTGCGCCTCGGCCCGCGCATAGGCCCAGGTCAGGGTCAGCAGCGCGCCGACTGCCAGCACGGCCCCGGTCCCGATCTGCACCAGCGCCGCCTGATCCGGCCATTGCAGCAGGAATGGCGCCCCCGGCAGCAGGGCAAGGGCCACCAGTCCGCTCTGAAAGAAGGCCACCTCGCCCGGTCCGGCAATCAGCGCCTGCTCGCGCTGGATCACCAGGTTCCAGGCATAGAGCAGGGCGGAAAACAGCAGGGCGGCAAGGCCGACCAGCATGTCTTCGGTCAGGGTCTCGCGCCCCAGCTTGCTGCCGACGATCACCACCACCCCGCCCAGCCCGAGAACGGCGCCGATCACCGCCTTGCGCTCGACGGTCTCGCCCAGCAGCAGCGCGGCGAGGTAAAGCGCGATCAGCGGGGCGATGAACGACAGGGCGATGGCTTCGGCCAGCGGCAGGCGGGTCAGCGAGAAGAAGAAGGCCAGCGCCATGACGGCGACAACCGCGCTCCGCTTCACATGGACCCGCAAGGTGGCGCGCGCCGGTATCTGCCGCCCGTTCCACAGCCACCAGGGCAGCACCAGCAGGGTACCGGCCACATTGCGCAGCAGAACGGCGCTGTAGGCACCGACCGCCAGCGCGGCGCCCTTCATGTAGGCGTCCATCGCCGAGAACAGGCCGATACCGATCACGGTCGCCAGGACCGGGGCCAATGCGCTGCGGCTGTTCATCGGTTTGCCCCTTAGGCAGACGGACCGGCCAGGTCACGCGCCAACACGTCACGCGCGAAGCGGCAATTCACGATAGAGCAAGGGACGATGCTTGATGAGGGGCACGAATTGGGGCAAGCCTTGGCGTATCCGGTCACATGACCCGCGCCTTGTCTGGCCCGGTCGCAGGGGTTTTCAATGTCTTTCGCCGCACCTATCCGCCTTTCCCTGATGTGGACGGCCGCGCTCGCCGTGCCTGCGGCTGCGCTGGCTCAAAGCGTACCGACCAACCTCCTGCCGCCCGAGCGGGCGATCGTGCAGCAGCCGGTGGAGGCAGACAGCGACGCGGTGGCGGCGCCCCAACAGCCGCAGGTTCAGCCCACCCAGGTCCAGCCACTGCCCGCACCGGCGCCGGAACCGGTGCTGCAAAGCTGGACGGCCGAACAGGCGGCTGCCCTGCTCGCCCTTGCCGAAGGCATCAAGGCTGAAGGGCTGGACCCGGCCGACTACAACCTGCCCGCCCTGCGCGCCGCAATGGCGGCCGGGCAGGGCATCGCGCTTGACCGCGAGGCGGCCAGGGTATTCGCCTGGCTGATCGAGGACATGCGAGACGGTCGCACGCCGATGTCGCACCGCAAGCAATGGTTCGTGATGGACCCGGATGCGGACCGGATGCCGACCGGGCGCCTGATGGCCGAAGCGCTTGCCTCGGGCGATTTTGCCGCCGTGCTGCAGTCGGTTGCGCCGGTCCATCCTGACTACGCGCGCCTGCGCGAAGCGCTTGCCGCCACTCCGGCCAGTGACGGTGCCAAGCGCAAGCTGATCCGCGCCAACATGGACCGCTGGCGCTGGCTGGCGCGCGATCTCGGCTCGCAGTACCTGATGACCAACGTGCCGGAGTTCCAGCTGCGCCTGACGGTCAAAGACAAGATCGTGCGGACCTATCGCACCATCGTCGGCAAGCCGGGGCGGCAGGCAACGCCGCAGCTGGCCGAATCGGTAGAGGGCGTGATCTTCAACCCCACCTGGACCGTGCCGCAGTCCATCGTGAAGGGCGAAGGGCTGGGCGCGCGCGTGCTGGGCAACCCAGCCTGGGCGAAAAGAGCCGGATATACCGCTACCCGGGGCGCTAACGGTTTTGTCACCGTGGTCCAGCAGCCGGGCCCGGGCAATTCACTGGGCTTCATGAAGCTCGACATGCCCAACCGGCACGCGATCTTCCTGCACGACACGCCCAACCGCAACCTGTTCGCGTCCGCCAACCGGGCATTGAGCCATGGCTGCGTGCGGACCGAGCGGGCGACCGAGCTGGCGATCACGCTCTCGATCCTGCAGGCCGGGCTGACGGCGGACGAAGGCGTCGCCACGCTGAAATCGGGCAAGTACACCCGCGTTCCCTTCACCAAGAAGATGCCGGTCTACATCACCTATTTCACCTACGGCACCGACATTGACGGGACCTTGCGCAGCTTCGGCGACATCTACGGGCGCGATGCGCCGGTGCTCGCCTCGCTCGACGCGCCGCGGGTGGCTGACCGCCCGCGAGTGACCGACGAAGAAGTGATCGAGATCCTGGACGATCCCCGCGCCTGAAGCGCCGCTCAGTAAGACCCTGCCTGGAGGATATCGCCCCCGCGCGCAGGATTGGGCATCAGCGCTCGCAATTCGCCCAGCTGCTGGACCGGGCGGGCCGCTATCGAACCATCGGGGGTAAGCCCGAACCGGCCTGCATGGAGCACGCGCCCGCCGCCGAGGTCGACCAGTGCGCGCTGGAAGTCATCGAAGCCCATGGCGAAGCAGCCGTTGGAGCGCCCGAGCTTGCCCCATTTGTCGAGGTGCGAACGCTCCGAATAGCGCGCCGGGTGCATCACGATGGCCCGGTCGAGCGCATTGTTGTTGGTGGGATCGAGCCCTTCCAGACGCATCGAGGTGCCGAACCGCCCGACATACCAGCTGTAGGTCATGTAGGTGCCTTCGCTGGTACAGTGCGAATCGTGGTCGTTGGAGAACCAGTTGAGCCAGCCGTCATGCTCCGGGTCCGACCCGTCACCATGGCTGACAAGGTAGGAATCGATCCGCCCCGCGTCGAGATAGACCAGGTGCATCCGAGGCTCGGTACTGGCGAGGCCGAAGTCGGCAATGCCGACCACGTCATGCCGCCACACCAGGTCGCCCGCCCGCTGCTGCGCCTGTTTTGCGATCTCGACCAGCTTTGCATCCCGCGCCAGCCCGCCGCGCGCCATGGCAGGCACGGCGGCAGGCAGCGTCAGTGCTGCGCCGGTGGCAAGGGTGCCCTTGAGGAGATCGCGTCTGTTCATGCAGGCCATTGTAGCACGGGAATCGGTGACGGACAGGTGAACGGAGCATACCCCAAATGGCGGGGAGGTCCAGACGCCGCGCTGTTCCGCCGGCGTGGCGCCGGACAGCTCGACTGATCAGACCTGGTCTGCCAGCGCCAGGAGCTCGGCGAAGATCGCCTCTTCGCTGCGGCTGGCGGCGTTGCGCCATGAAGCGGCGCTATCCAGGTTGAGCGCGCGGCCATCGCTCCGCAGCACCAGCACTGCAGGGGTTCCGGGCACGGCATCCAGCCCGAACCGGCGTGCCAGGCCAAGGTTATGCCCGTCGCCCGTCTGCGGCATCCCGACATTGACGAACACCAGCTCGTACCGCTCCGCCACCAGCGCGGCAAAGCGCGGCGTTTCCAGCCATCCGGCCAGCGCGCGGCTGTCATGGCACCAGTTCGCGCCGAACACGACCAGCACCCGCGTGCCGCGCTCGGCTGCGCGGACAAGCGCGGCATCGACCGCCGCCACGGCATCAGGTGCGGCATTGTAGGATCGGGCTTCCGGATGACCGGTTTTGGGTGCGCCGGTGGTGGCACATCCGGCCAGCGCCAGAGCGCCGAGCAGCAGGAGCAGGCGGGTCATGCAGTGTCCTTGAACGTGGGGGCAGGGTGGCGGGCGTTCTCGCGGGCCATGGCAATCATCGAGGCGGCGTGGCGGGCCGCGACCGCGCGGACGTCTGCGCCATAGCCGCCGCCGAGGGCGCTGGCGACCGGAATGCCGCGCCCGCGGGCCTCGCCTAGCACCATGCAATCGCGCGTTGCCAGCCCGCTGCCACTGAGCGCGAGGCGGCCCAGCTTGTCGTCGGCATGGGGGTCAACCCCGGCCTGGTAGAGCACCATGTCGGGCGCAAACCGGTCAAGCAGCGCGGGCAGGTGCCGCGCCAGTTCCGCGAGGTAAGCCGCGTCATCCATGCCGTCGGGCAGGGCGACATCGAGGCTGGAGCGGGCCTTGCGCACGGGGAAGTTCTTGTCCGCGTGCATCGAGAAGGTGAACACGTCCTCCCGCCCCGCGAGCAGGCTGGCGGTCCCGTCACCCTGGTGGACGTCGAGATCGACCACCAGCACGCGCCGCGCGTGGCCTTCAGCGAGCAGACGGTTGGCGGCGACGGCCAGATCGTTGAGCACGCAATAGCCCGCGCCGGTATCGTGCAGCGCATGGTGGCTGCCCGCCGCGCTGTTGGCGGCATAGCCGTGCGCCATGGCGAGGCGCGCGGCGAGGTATGTCCCGCCGTTGGTGTGCTGCACCCGCGCCGCGATCCGCTCTGTCACCGGAAAGCCGATCCGGCGTTCCTTGTCCGGCGGCACGGCAGCGCGGAACACCTCATCCACGTAGATGGGGCAATGGACTGCCTCCAGCCAGCGGCGCGGCATTGGCTCAGGCGCGTGTTCGGTCAGCGGGATGCCGCTGCTGCGCAGTTCCTCCATTACCAGCCGGTACTTGTCGAACCGGAAGGTGCCGCGTGCAGGTGCGGGCGGGGCGTAATCGACATGGTGGACGACGTGCAACATGGCGCTCACAGGTATCCGGTGTGTTCGGCGAGGATCTTCACGCCGAGCGCGATCAGGATCACTCCGCCAAGCCGCTCTGCCCACGCCCCGAACCGGTCGCCTGCCCTGCGCCCCAACATGACGCCGAGGCCGCTCAGCACCAGCGTGACCAGCCCGATCACCAGCCCGGCTGTGAGCGGGGCGACATCGAGGGTGGGCAGGGTCACACCCGCCGCCAGCGCGTCGATGCTGGTAGCAATGCCGGCAACCAGCAGAGCCAAGCCGGTCAGGGCCGCGCCCTCCGCGTCATCGCTGCCTGAACCCCGCAGCATCCGCACCCCGAGGAAGGCGAGCAGCCCAAACGCGATCCAGTGGTCCACCGCCGCGACATAGGCCAGCGCAAAGGCCCCGATCCCCCAGCCGATCAGCGGCATGATCCCCTGGAACAGCCCGAAAGTGCCCGCGATGGCCGCCCCGCCGCGCCAGCCCGGCCGGAACCGCGCGCCCTGGGTCAGGGCGACGGCAAAGGCATCCATCGCCAGCGCGAGGGCAAGCAGGAAAACAGCGAACATCGTCAGCGAACGACCGGCTCGATCTGGCCTCCGTGATGGAACGCCGTGCCCGCCATGGTCGCAAGCAAACCGACAACCAGCGAATCGAACACCATCAATGCCCAGACCACCGCATCGTGTTGCCCCATGGCCCACATGTGGTTTTGCACATGCAGCCATTGCAGCGGAGCCCATGTCGCCGCAGCGAACAGCAGCATGCGCACCGCCGGCCACCAGCCGTGGCGGAAGTAGTCGCGCAGGCTTGCCTCCCTTGCTCCGCCAAGGGCAGCAACCAGCATGACCATCAGGGGCAGTGTCGCCAGAGCCAGCGCGATATCGATGTATCCGGCTCTCTCAGCCCCAATGCTTGGTTCAACCAGCGTACCCGGAAGGCTTGTGGCCGCCAGCAGCGCGATGGCAACCAGGAAACCCTTCCATGCCACGCCGCGCACATCCCACCATCGCTGGCCTCGCTCCCACGCGCCCCAGAACCGGATGGACGCGAGAAACGCCAGCACGAGTCCGGCGATCTTGAGATAGCCCCACACCATACGCCGGGGATCGTCAGACAGCGTGCGTGCCGCCTCGCGGCTGTCGAACATCCCGATGCGGATCTCGGCGACGTGTTGCAAGAACTCCGGCACCACCACCAGCGCGGGAATGAGTGGTGCGAGCCACCAGATGCGAATGCCATCACGCAAGGTTTGCCCGAACAGGGCGAACGTGTCGCGAATCATTCAGCCGCTACCGCAGGTGCTGGCGCTGCATGGGGGTCGAAGGCGGTTGCTTCGCCGCGCTCGATCTCGGCGGCCTTGTCCTCCACCAGCCTGACGATGTGGTCGAGCATGGCCTCGCTCTGCACGTGGTGGTCGGTCACTCCGCGAAGGTAGACCATGTGCTTGCCCGCGCCGCCGCCGGTCAGGCCGATGTCGGTCTCGCGCGCTTCGCCGGGGCCATTGACCACGCAGCCGAGCACCGAGAGGCTCATCGGCGTCTTGATGTGCTCGAGCCGCTTCTCCAGCGCCTCGACCGTGCGGATCACGTCGAAGCCCTGGCGCGAGCAGCTGGGGCAGGAGACAATCCGCACCCCCCGGGTGCGCAGGCCCAGGGCCTTCAGCATCTCGAAGCCGACCTTGACCTCCTGCTCCGGCTCGGCGGAGAGGCTGACGCGGATGGTATCGCCAATGCCCGCCCACAGCAGGCTGCCGATGCCGATGCTCGACTTGACCGTGCCGCCGATCAGCCCGCCCGCTTCGGTGATGCCGAGGTGCAGCGGGCAGTCGACGGTTTCGGCGAGGCCATGATAGGCGGCGACGGCGAGGAACACGTCGCTCGCCTTCACCGCCACCTTGTACTCGTGGAAGTCGTGGTCCTGCAGCAGCTTGATGTGGTCGAGCGCACTTTCGATCAGCGCCTCGGGGCAAGGCTCGCCGTACTTCTCCAGCAGGTCCTTCTCGAGGCTGCCGGCATTGACCCCGATGCGGATCGCGCAGCCGTTGGCCTTGGCTGCGCGGACGACCTCCGCCACCCGCTGCGAGGAGCCGATGTTGCCCGGGTTGATGCGCAGGCAGGCGGCACCGGCGTCAGCCGCTTCGAGCGCGCGCTTGTAGTGGAAGTGGATGTCGGCGACGAGCGGCACCTGCGCTGCCTTGGCGATCTTGCGGAAGCTGGCAGTCGATTCCTCGGTCGGGCAGGAGACGCGGATGATGTCCGCCCCGGCTTCCTCGCAGCGGCGGATCTGGTCGATCGTCGCCACCGCGTCTTCGGTCGGGGTGTTGGTCATGGTCTGGACCGTGATCGGCGCGTCGCCGCCCACTGGCACGTTGCCGACCATGATCTGGCGCGACTGGCGGCGCATGATCGTGCGCCAGGGGCGGATTTCGCTCATCGGACTGACCGGCTTCCTGATAGGGTGTTCAAGGGGGACTTCACGAGAGACATGGACCACATGTTACACTGTCCTGTGTCAAAAAAGTTGCAGCGCGCCAGCGCGCCTGCCGGGCTTATGTGGCGAGCATGGCGGGGTTTGGCGAGGGGCGCGTGCATCGCCCCCCCTTAGCACCGCCGCGCGCGGTAGGAAATGCGCCTGCGCCGCTGCTGCAAAGGCGGCGGTGACGCTGGCGTTCAGACGCTGAACGCCTCGCCCACCAGCTCTTCCGACAGGGTCCAGAGCTGCTCCGCCGCGTCCGGATCTACCGCGTAGGAACGGACGCCGCCCCGCGGGTCGACATCGTCAACCGGCGCAACGTGGCAGTCCTCGCAATAGACCCCGCCGTTGCCCGTCAGGTCCGGCGCTGTTGCTGCCCAGCAGGTCGTGGCAGCGCCTTGCTCGATGGTCTTGAAGCTGAAGCTGCCACCGGCCCGGTCCTGGATCCGGGCCATCATCTCCGCCACATCCTGTTCGGTCAGGTGGCGACCGAGATTGGTGGCGATTCCGCCCGGGTGGACCGCAAAGATATCGAACCCGCGCGCTGCAAGCCGCTGCTGCAGGCCAACCGAGAACAGCACGTTGGCTGTCTTCGACTGGCCGTAGCTTTCCCATTTGTCGTAGGGCCGTGCGCGGTAATTGGGATCGTCGAAATGGACCCGGTCATAGTGGTGGGCGAGGCTGGAGAGATTCACGATCCGCTTGCCCCGGCCCGCTTCGACCAGCGGCGCCAGGTATTTCGTCAGCAGGAAATGGCCCAGGTGATTGGTGCCGAACTGCAGCTCGAAGCCGTCGGCCGTCTCGCCGTGGGGGCAGGCCATCACCCCGGCATTGTTGATCAGCAGGTCAATCACGGGAAAACGCTGTGCCGCTTCGGCCCCGCAGGCGCGCACGCTGGCGAGCGAGGCGAGATCGACCACGATCGTTTCCACGCTGGCCCCCGGAACCGCCGCGCGGATCGAGTCCGCTGCGGCATCGAGCTTGGCCTGATCGCGTGCCGCCAGCACCACCCGTGCCCCGCGCGCTGCCATGGCGCGGGCCGCCTCCTGCCCGATGCCGGAGGCGCCGCCGGTCACGAACACGGTCTGCCCGGCAAGGTCGATGCCTGCCAGCACTTCGTCGGCAGTGGTGGTTGCTCCGTATCCGGCCATGCATTCTCTCCCTTGGGTGACCTCAGCCGAGCCGCAGCTCGTAGAGGAATTCGTCATCGCGGTGGTCGCCGACCCAGAAGTCGATCTCGGCCACTTTGGCAAAGCCGTAACGCTCGTAGAAGCGCTGGCCGCCGAAGTTCTCGGCCCAGACCGAGAGCTGGATCGCATCATGACCGCGCGCCCGTGCCTCGGCAATGGCCCAGTCCATCAGGGCGGCGCCGATGCCCTGCCCGGTCACATCAGGCTGGGTGTAGAGCTGGCCGAGCGCGATCGGATCGCGCACGCCCGTGGGCGAATCGTCCGCATACCAGCTCGGGTAGCGCAGCTTGACGAAACCCAGCAGGCGGGTGCCGTCATCGGCCAGCTGATGGATGCATTCGCCGCCTTCCACCTCGCCCCGCACGGCCTCGTCGGAATAGACCATGTCGAGGAAGGTCTGGAGGTTCGCCTCGGAATAGAGGTGGCCGAAGGCGGCGACGAAGCTCTCCCGCCCGAGCAGGGCGAGCGCGGGAACGTCGGCGGAGGTAACAGGGCGCAGGTTCATCGGGACGCAGTCGTAAACCGGTGCGCGCCATGCGCAAGCCCGCTTCGCATGGGCAGGCAGGCATGCTAGCCCAAGGCCATGAACAAGACCATGAATACCGGCCGCACGCTGCTCGCCACCATCCTTGCCCTGTTCGCTGCGCCGGCCATGGCCGAGGAGGCCGCCCCTGAAATGCCCAGGTGGTCGCTCGCCATCCACGGCGGGGCGGGCACGCTCGACAAGACGGCGATGACGCCGGAACGCCGGGCCGAATACGAGGCTGCGCTGCAGGCCGCGCTCGATGCCGGGGCCAGGGTGCTGGCTGAAGGTGGCAGCGCGATCGATGCGGTCAAGGCGGCGGTCATCATCATGGAGGATTCGCCGCTGTTCAACGCCGGCAAGGGCGCGGTGTTTACCTGGGAGGGGACGAACGAACTCGACGCCTCGATCATGGACGGGCGCGACCGGAGTGCGGGCGCGGTGGCGGGGGTGAAGACGGTGAAGAATCCGATCCTGCTCGCCGACACGGTCCGCACCCAGAGCGAGCACGTGATGCTGATGGGTGCAGGCGCTGAGGCCTTCGCGGTGGAGAAGGGCTTTGCCGTGACCCCGCCCGAATACTTCGCCACCCCGGCGCGGCGCGAGGCGCTGGAGCGGATGAAGGCGAAGCAGCTCTCCGCGCTCGATGTCGATCACAAGTTCGGCACGGTCGGTGCGGTGGCGCTGGACAGACAAGGCAATCTTGCGGCGGCGACCTCGACCGGCGGGATGACCGGCAAGCGCTGGGGCCGGGTGGGCGATGCGCCGATCATTGGAGCTGGCACTTATGCCGACAACCGCAGCTGCGCAGTTTCGGCTACGGGGTGGGGCGAGTACTTCATCCGCGTGGGCGTGGCGCACGAAATCTGCGCGCGGCTGCGTGCCCGGCAGGAAGTGCTGGATGTCCTGGCGGCAGGGATGGAAACCGATCCGGTCGTCAAGACGGTTGAAGCCCAGTACTTCGCCGATGCTGTCATGGCCGATGTGAAGCAACTGGGCGGCGACGGCGGGGTGATCCTCGTCACGCCGGAAGGCTATGCGATCTTCAGCTTCAACACCAGCGGGATGTATCGCGGGCGGGCGACCAGCGCCGGCGTGAACGAAGTGGCGATCTTCGGCGGTGAGGGCAAGCCTTCGGCCACACCCGATCACTGAGCCTTGTTCCGGTATTCGCCGGACCTTCTAGCCCCGCGCGAACTGCGCCAGCACCCGGCCCGTTTCCGCCATCGCCGCCAGCGCGGCCGGGTCCATCCGCAGGTGCTGCTGCGCCGCGCGGAAATAGACCGCGAAGGTAATCGGTGCGCGGCCCGCCGGTTCGACGAAGCCGACGTCGACATAGACGCTGCCCATGCCCGGCGCGAGCGAGGTGCCGGTCTTGTCGCCCGCGGGCCATTCCGGCGGCAGGCCTGCCCGGACCCGGTCCAGACCAGTGCGGGTCTCGATCAGCCACTGGCGCAGCTCCGCCTTGCGCGGGGCGTCGAGCACCGGGCCATAGAGCAGCGCGGCCACGGTGCGGGCCATGGCATCGGGCGTGGTCGTGTCGCGCAGATCGCCGGGCGGGACCAGGTTGAGCTCGGGCTCGATCCGGTCGAGGCGGCTGGTCTCGTCACCCAGGCTGCGCCAGAACGCGGTCAGCGCTTCCGGCCCGCCCAGTTCGCGCAGCAGGGCGTTGGCAGCGGCATTGTCGCTGGTCGTCTGGGTCGCCCGCGCCAGTTCGCGCAAGGTCGCCCCTTGCTCCAGCCTCTCGGTGGTGAAGGGCGAGTATGACATCAGGTCGGCCCGGGTCCAGCGCACCAGCCGGTCAGCGTCGATCACCCCGGCCCGGTCGCGGGCCAGCACCATGGCCGCCAGTGAGAGCTTGAACGAAGACGCATGGGGAAACCGGGCAAAACCATTGTGGCTCACCGTCTCGCCGGTGCCGGTGTCATGGAAGCTCGCCCCCAGCACGCCGTTCGCGCCTGCCTCGATGATCCGCAGGCGCAGGGCATAGCGGTTGGCGATCGTGGGCGACACCGGCACGCAGGCGGCGAGGCTGAATGCCCCCGCACCCGCCAGCAACTGGCGCCGGCCGAGCAAGACCTCGTCATTGGTCATCGTGCTTGTCCTTCTTGCGCTTGCCGAACCGCATGCCGCCTTCCAGCCGGGCGCGCAACTGGGCGTAGAACGCCTCGAGGAAGGCACGCTCGTCGCCTGCGCCCGGTTCCCAGCCGATCTTGCGGCAGATTGCCTGATGCACTGCCGCCATGGCTTCCGGCCGGCCTTCGCGCAGGACCCGCTCCAGCGTCTGCAATTCGTACTCGCCGTAGATCGAAAGCTCTTCGGCTCCGAAGCGGTAGGCGGCGCCGGTGACGGCGCTGGCGTGGTCCCGCATGGCCCCCTGGGTGGACAGGGCATCGGCCAGCCGGGTGCGCGGGGCATCGACCACCCAGGTGCCCGCCACTAGATCGCCAGCGCGCAACGCGTCGCGGTTGAAGAAGGGGAACAGCATGAAGACGAGGAACCACAGCGTTGCCGCCATCCCGGCGTTGCCCGCGTCGCCGCTCGGCGCGACCATCAGCAGCACCAGCGGCAGGAACAGTTCGATATCGCGCAGCAGGTTGCGCGCCAGCACGGCTTCGGCAGTCAGCCGTCCGCCGTCACGCGCGGCGACCCGGATGCCGACCGCGCGCTTGCCGAAGGTTGCGCCGCGCGGGCCCAGTTCCATGACGATGAAATAGCCGTTCCACAGGAAGAACCAGAACAGGGTCCAGATCACCAGCAGGAATTCGCCCGCGCCGGCCTGGTCGATCTCAGCGTCGAGGCTGAACAGCCCGCTGGCGAGGTAGATCAGCAGCAGGGTCACCAGCAATGCTGACATGAACAGGATCACCATGTCGAGGATCAGCGCCCCGGCCCGGGCCCCCCGGCTGGCGATCCGGAACGGCAGTGCGATCCCTTCAGGGGTGACCAGCTCACGCTGGCGCTTGTCGACGTAAGCGGCGCTCATGGCGCGGTGCCCTGGGCGCGGATGGCCTGACGGTCGCGGCCGTGGAAGGCGTAGAAATAGACCAGCCAGAACACCAGCATGAACAGGCCCACGATGGCGCGGGTCTCGGTTCCGGCCAGCTGGCGCGGAAAGGCTTCGAGCAGGGCGGCGAACACCAGCATCAGCACCACGCCGACCATGACCTGCGCCCCGCGCCGGCCTGCCTCGGCTGCTGCTGCCATGACGCTGCGCCGGCCCGGAAAGGCCATCCTGCGCCCGATGTGCAGGCCCGCTGCCCCGGCCAGCAGGATGGCGAACAGCTCGGTCGTGCCATGCACGCCCAGCCAGGCGAGGAACGGCAGCAGCAGCCCGGCATCGTGATAGAGCCACAGCATCGCCCCCAGCACCGCCATGTTGTGGACCAGCAGCAGCAGGGTCGGCACCCCGAAGGCAAAGCCAAGCGCGAAGGCGAGGATCGAAACGCCCGCGTTGTTCTGGAACAGCTGCGCGGCAAACGCGGTCAGCCCGCCGGTGCTGTCCTCCACCTTGAGCGTTTCGAGCAGCACCTCGCGGCTGGCACCGGGCACGCGGGTGTCGGCAAACTGGGTCGGCACCAGCGAGAAATACCATTCCTGATCGCGCGCCACGAGCAGCCACCCAGCCACCGTTCCCATCACCATCACGAACAGCGCGATGCAGCTGTCGAGCCAGATTTCGCGCACCGCCTTGCTCAGGTCGCCGCCCAGGAACCGGCGTAGCCAGGCGGTCACGCCTTCGCGCGGGCCATAGACCTGGAACCACGCGCGCTGGACCAGCGCCTCCAGATAGGCGAGCGTCGCCGCGTCGAGCGAGGTCTCGCGCGCTACGGCGAGGCTGGAGGCGGCGGTGCGATAGAGCGTGGGCAGGGCCAGCACGTCTTCGTCCGACAGGCCGCGCAGGCGCCCCTTCTCGATCCGGGTCAGCATGGCTTCGAGCCGCGCCCAGTCCTGCTCGCGCTCCAGCCGGAAGCGGTCGGACCGCAGGGCCGCCGCCGCGACATCGGGCGGCGCGGCGGCCAGTTCCTTGCGGCCGAGCAGCGATCCGAGCACGGGCGTCTTCATCCGATCGCCCCCTTGCGCTTGATTTCGAGGTAACGGTCGATCAGCCGGTAGCCGATCTGCTGGTATGGCGCTTCGAGCACATCGACCCCGAGTGCGCGCAGCCGCTGCAGCACCAGCGCGCGCTGGCGGGCCAGCGTGTCGGCAGTGACAGCTATGGCGATATCACCCACCGTCTCGGGCTCGGCCGACTGGAGCTGGGCCAGCTCGGTGTCTTCCATCGTCACCACCAGCACCAGGTGCCGCTCCACCAGCCGCCCGACGCTCTCGATCATCAGCTCCGCCCCGGTCGGGTCGGTAAAATCGGAAAACAGCACCACCAGCGAGCGGCGCTGCAAGCGGGCTGCCAGAGTGGCGAGGGCGAGCACGAAATTGGCTTCCTCGGCATGATAGTCGAGCCCGGCCGCGGCGGACTGGAGCTGGTGGAATGCGCGTGCATCGGCCACGAACGGCGTCATCACTTCGGGTTTGCGGGCAAATCCGAACAGGGCCACCCGGTCACCGCCCTTGAGTGCGACATAGGCGGCGGTCAGCGCGGCGGTAACCGCCCGGTCAATCCGGGGCAGACCGTCCACCGGCTCGCACATCGCCTGCCCGCAGTCGAACGCGAACACGATCTGGTTGTTGCGCTCGCTCTCGTTTTCGCGGGCATAGAGCCGGGTGTGGCGCGCGCTGGCCTTCCAGTCGATCCGGCGCCGGTCCATCCCGGCTTCGTATTCGGCCAGCGCTTCGAACTGGGTGCCTTCCCCGCGGATGCGGCGGGCGATCAGGCCGAACTGGGCATCGCGCAGGAAAAACTGCAGCTCCGGGCTGCGGACCGGAGCAAGATCGGGCCAGATCCGCACGCTGTGGTCTACGCCCAGGCTGACCTGCCGCGCACCCAGCCCCAGCGGCCCGCTCCAGCGCAGCCACAGGCCTGAGATCGCCCCAGTGCCGCGCCGCCTGGGCCGGGTTGCGACCTCGCCCTGCCAGGCGGTGCCGGCGTCATCCGGGCTCAGGGTGAAGGACAACGCCCCGCCCTCGGCCAGGCGCGGGTCGCAGGCCAGCGCGGCCTCGACCGGGCTGGTGCCGGCGCGTGCGGCAATCCCGGTCAGGATGCGGATCGTCACCGGCTCGCCCACTTCCGCATCGGCGGGTGCGATCAACTGCCAATCGTCAAGCCGTCCTGCCAGCAGGCCATCAAGCAGCACCAGCACCAGCAGGGCCGCGCCCGCTGCCGGGGCCACGATCCATGCCCCCGGCACCGCCGCCGCAATGACCAGCGCCACCGGCGCGGCCAGCGCGACCAGCCATGCGGCCCGGCCAGTGGGGACGACGGGAAAGGTCAAGCCTGCATCCTCACCAGCGTGCTATCGGGGGGCTTCGGTGCTGTCGACCAGCTCGGCCACCAGCGCCTCGATCGCGCGGCCTTCGATCTCGGCCGCCGGGCTCAGGGTCAGGCGGTGGCGCAGGACGGAGGTGGCGAGCGCCTTGACGTCGTCAGGGATCACGTAGTCGCGCCCTTCCAGCGCCGCCCGGGCGCGGGCGGCCCCGGCCAGCAGCACGGCCGCGCGCGGGCTGGCGCCGCTGGCGATTTCGCCATGTTCGCGCGTGGCCCGCACCAGCCGCACGACATAGTCGACGATTTCCTGCGCTACGGTCACCTGGCCCAGCGCGGCGCTGGCGGCCTCCAGCCGGGCAGCATTGACCACCGCGCCCACGCCCAGATCGGCGGCGCGTGAAGGCCCGTGCCGCTGGCCGAAGCGGGTGACGATTTTCGCCTCCTCCTCGAGGCTGGGATACTGGACCAGCAGCTTGAACAGGAACCGGTCCAGCTGGGCTTCGGGCAGGGGATAGACGCCCTGGTTCTCGATCGGGTTCTGGGTCGCCACCACCATGAAGCGCGAAGGCAGGGCATGGGTTTCGCCATCGAGCGTGACCCGGCGTTCCTGCATTGCCTCGAGCAGCGCGGCCTGGGTCTTGGGCGGGGTGCGGTTGATCTCGTCCGCCAGCAGCAGGTCGCAGAAAATCGGCCCGCGGGTCAGGGTGAACTGGCTGGTCTGGAAATTGAACAGGTTGGAGCCGAGGATATCCCCCGGGAGCAGGTCGGGCGTGAACTGGATCCGCCCGAAATCGAGCCCCAGAGTGGTGGCGAAGCACTGCGCCAGGAATGTCTTGGCGGTGCCCGGCGGGCCTTCCAGCAGCACGTGGCCTTCAGCCAGCAGGGCCACCAGCAGGTGATCGACGATTCCATCCTGGCCGACGATCGCCTTGCCGACTTCGGCGCGGATCGCGCCGGCCATTGCGCGAACGTCGTCGAGGGTCATGGTCATGGGGTGAGGTTCCTTTCGATGTCTTTCAGGGCGCGCGCCGCGCGCAGGAGTTCGTGCCGGGATCGGGCGGCCCGCAGCCGGTCGGCGCTGGCGCTGAACGTAGGGCCGCCCCGCTGGCGGCGCTCGAGGGCCTCGTCGATGCTCCGCTCGTCGGCCTGGCGCAGCCGCAGCAGGCGCGCGATCCGTGCCGCCACCAGCGCGGCGAAGGGCGGGCCAAGCAGATGGACCCGGCCGGCCCGCTGGATGAACCCGGCGCTGTTGGCAACCAGCCGCGCCTTGCCGAATGCAATCGCACGGTCCTCTGCGATCGGGGGGCCGAACCGCCGGAAGGCGCGCCAGCCGACCACCAGCATGGCCAGCAGCAGGCACAGTGTGGCGGCCAGGAAGGGCGGGGTAAAGGCCAGGGTCAGCAGGTTGCGGGTCTGGCCGATGCCATTGAGCGTCAGGTCAAAGGTGACGCCCAGTTCCTCCCCCTCCATCGCCAGCCAGACAAGGTCGCGCGCGAGATTGGCACGGGTCCGGTCAGCCATGCCCCAGTTGTTCAGGAGATCGGGTTCGGCCACCACGATCACCCCCCATTTCTCTTCGTCGAGCGATTCGGTATCGGGCGGGCTCCGCCCGGCAGCCTGGTCGAGCACGGGGTAATAGCCGTCATCGGCCAGGTATCCGGCCAGGATGCGGCCATTGCGATCCAGCACCAGCGGCACCAGCGCGCCGCTGCCCAATGACTGCACCGACCCCGGGTCCGGCAGGCGGCCTGAATAGCCCAGGCCCCTCCAGTGGGGGCCGCTGCCGCTGATCTCCCCGACTTCCGCCACCTTCGGGTAGGGATCGCCAAGCTCGGCCAGCCACGTCGGTTCGCTCGCTCCGGCCAGGACCACCCAGCCCGGCTCGGCATCCGCATTGGCCTCGGGCGGAACCTCCGATGCGTACCACTTGGGCAGCACGACCATGGTCGGCCCGGCGTATCGCCGGGCATCAAGGATCGCCCGCAAGTCTTCCGGATCGAGCGCGTGCGGCGGCGTCAGGACCAGCAGGTCGGCCGTTTCATGCTTGCCGGTGTTGCGGCCCAGCGTGACGGTGATGCCTTCATCCTCCACCAGCCCCGCCAGCGCTGCAAAGCCGTTCAGGCCACGGGCCGCAGCATGGCCGCCGCCATTGTTGTCGCCGCGACCGGTCTCGCCCGCGCCAATGAACCAGAGCATGGCGAGAAAGGCGAGCGCGCCGAACAGCACCATCCCGAGCACGACTTTCGGATCGAAGGTGCGGGCGTTCGCGGCGTTCATTGGCCGCGCCCCGGCAGTCTCTGCAGCGCAAATTCGGCATAGGCGGCGCGCGCCGTTTCCCAGTCTTCCCGCCTCAGGTGGCGCAGCGCGAACAGGCTGCGCTCGACCCGTTCCGCAATCACCCGGAAGGCAGCGCGTGCGGCATCGGGCAGGGCGGGCAGGGCGGCCAGTTCGCGCGCCGTGCTGGACGGCTCGACCCAGTCCGGGCGGGCGGCGGCAATCTGCCCCACGCTGCGGCGCAGCAGCAGGTGGGTGGCCTCGTCAAACTGGCCTTCCGCCGCCAGCCGGTCCGCTTCTTCGAGCAGTGCCAATGCATCGCTGCGGCTGGGCGTCCAGGCCTCGTCATCCCCCGCTGCTCGCGCGGGACGTTGCAGCACCGGGGCAAGCAGGCGCCAGAGCAGCAGCAGAACCCCTGCCACCGCCAGCCCGATCAGGATCCATTTGAGCGTCGGCCACGACAGGCCGAGCATTTGCCCCAGCGGCGCCAGCAAGTCGCCCAGCCAGCGGAACAGTGTGTCCAGCCAGTCCGGCGTTTGCGGCGCGGGCTGCTGCGGCATTTCGACCGGGGCGAACTGGATCGAATCGTCGGCGCGGATCGCGCTCCAGCCTTCCGCCGGTGCCTCTGCGGTTTCGACCGCCGGTTGCGCTGCGCCCCTCGTCACGACTGCACTGGTGACAGAGCGCGCCAACTGGCGCAAGCGGCAGGACTTTTCCAGCCGCGCTGGTCTATCCCCGCTGGCGGGCCTGGCGGTAGGTGCCGAGCACCCGCAGTTCCTTGCAATGGAAGGCCAGCTCTTCCAGCGCCCGGTCAATCGCCGGATCGCCCGGACTGCCGACGATATCGGCGTAGAACATGGTGGCCGAGAAGCTGGCACCCTTCTGATAGCTTTCCAGCTTGGTCATGTTGACCCCGTTGGTCGCGAACCCGCCCAGCGCCTTGTAGAGCGCGGCCGGGATGTTCTTCACTTCGAACACGAAGGTGGTCATCGCCGCTTCGCTGCCGAGTGAGGCGGGCTCGCGTGGTTCGCGCGCGAGGATGACGAAGCGGGTCATGTTGTCGGCCGCATCCTCCACCCGGTCCTCGACGATTGTCAGGCCATAGAGGTCGGCGGCGAGGGGCGGGGCGATGGCTGCTACGCCCGGATCGCCCCGCTCGGCGACATAGGCGGCGGCCCCGGCGGTGTCGGCATGGCTGAGCGGGACGATGCCCCGCTCGCGCAGGAAATGGCGTGACTGGCCCAGCGCCTGCGGGTGGCTGTAGGCAGCCGAGAACGGCCCGAAGCTGCCGTCCGGATGGGGCAGGGCCATCAGCGCATGGCTGATTGGCATGAAATGCTCGCCCACGATTGACAGGCCGCTTTCGGGGAGGAGGAAATGGATGTCGGCCACCCGGCCATGCTGGCTGTTCTCGATCGGGATGATGGCGCAGCTGGCCCGGCCATCCTTGACCGCTTCCAGCGCGTCTTCGAAGCTGAAGCAGGGCAGGGGCAGGTAATCGGGCGCGGCCTCGGTCGCGGCTCGGTGCGAATTGGCACCGGGCGAGCCCTGGAAGGCAATGGCGCGCGCAGGGTCGGCGGCGGCGGCGGCCTGCATCCGTTCGACCATGGCGAGCGCGGGTCCGGGAAAGCTCATTGTCATCCAGTCGATGTCTATCTGGCCAGAGCGCCTAACTGGTCAGAGCGCCTAACCGTCTGCCGCGCGCGCGGCAATGGTGCATTGCTGTCAACGCGCGATGCAATTGCGGCTATTGCACCCGCGCCCTTGCCCCCCTAAAGCGACGCGCGAAAATCAACCGCTAGCTATATCCGGATTTCGACGCATGGACGACCGCTTCAACACCGCCGCCGGCTGGGCCCTTTTTGCCGGGATCGTGGGGCTTGGTGCCTCGATTGCCAGCGGGATGTACTTCGAAGCGGGCAATCCGCACTCGGTGGAAGCTGGCGGTTACCCGATCGAGGATGTTGACGGCGGCGCCGATGCGGGCGAGGCCGTGGTCGATCTCGGCACGATCCTCGCCAGCGCCGATGTTGCCCTGGGCGAGCAGCAGGCTGCGGCGCGTTGCGGCAATTGCCACACCTTCAATCAGGGCGGGGCCAATGGCACCGGCCCGAATCTCTACGGCGTGATGGGCCTGCCGATCGGCAAGCACGCGGCCGGCTTCAACTACAGCGCCGATCTTTCCGGCAAGGGCGGCAACTGGACCTGGGAAGCGATGAATTCCTGGCTGCTGGCCCCCAAGCAGTTTGCTGCCGGCACCACGATGGGCTTTGCCGGCCTGAAGGACGACAACGCCCGCGCCAGCATCATCCTTTACCTCAACAGCCTTGGCTCCAACCTGCCGCTGCCCGCTCCCGCAGCAGCGGCCGCCGAGCCGGCACTCGAGGGCGAGGCGCCGGCCGAAGGCACGCCAGCCGAAGGCGCTGATGCCGTCGCTGCCGAAGTGGCCCCGGCTGCCGAAGAGGCGCCTGCGGCCGAGTAATCCGGGCCGGGATAAAGGTCAGGCCGGGGGTTCCTGGAGCCCCTTGAACCCCTGAGCGATCACGTACCATTCGGACGAACCCTTGCGGCTCGCGGGCGGCTTGGCGTGCTTGACGGTGCGGAAGTGCCGCTTCAGCAGGGCAAGCAGGTCGGCATCGGTCCCGCCTGCCAGCACCTTGGCGACGAATGCGCCGCCCGCCTCGAGATTCTCGACCGCGAACCAGGCGGCGGCTTCGACCAGACCCATCGTCCGCAGATGGTCTGTCTGCTTGTGGCCGACGGTATTGGCCGCCATGTCCGACAGGATCAGGTCGGGCGGCCCGTCAAGTGCAGAGGTCAGCGCAGCGGGCGCGGCATCGGCCATGAAATCCATTTCGAGCAACGTCACGCCGTCAATCGGCTCGACCGGTAGCAGGTCGATCCCGACCACGGCCGCGCGCGGAGCCAGCTTGCGCACCACCTGGGCCCAGCCGCCCGGCGCCACGCCCAGATCGACCACCCGCAGGGCACCCTTGAGCAGGTTGAACTTCTCGTCGAGCTCGATCAGCTTGTAGGCGGCGCGGCTGCGATACCCGTCCGCCTTGGCCTGCTTGACGTAGGGGTCGTTGAGCTGTCGCTCC
The DNA here is from genome assembly GCF_035319885.1 of Altererythrobacter sp. H2. NCBI lineage: Bacteria > Pseudomonadati > Pseudomonadota > Alphaproteobacteria > Sphingomonadales > Erythrobacteraceae > Altererythrobacter > Altererythrobacter sp. H2. The sequence goes on along the minus strand of NZ_CP141285.1, from coordinate 3,195,785 downwards.
AGCCAGCGGACCGATGACGCAGTCCGCCCGCGCGCGGTCTTGACCCGTTTGCCGGGGTCGCGGCCTGCGCGGGTCATGAACGGGCCTTGGCGGATAGGATGCAGATCATTGGGTGCAGATCATTGGACTGGCCTTCGTTCGATCAGGGCGCGGCGGCTTTCCTCGCCCGCTATATCAGTGGCGATCAGGCTGCGCAGGATGCCTTCGCGGATGCCCCGGTCGGCCACGCCCAGGCGGTCGGCCGGCCACACGTCCATGATCGATTCGAGGATGGCGCAGCCAGCCACCACCAGTTCGGCGCGATCGCTGCCGATGCAGGGCAGCTTGCTGCGGTCATCATGCGAAAGCTCGGCAAGCCGGGCGCTGACCGTGCGCATGGCGGATGCCGGCAGGATCAGGCCATCGACCGCGCGCCGGTCATAGTGCGGCAGTTCGAGGTGCAGGCTGGCCAGAGTGGTGACCGTGCCGCTGGTGCCGAGCAGACGCTTGGTGGCGGCGTGTCGTGCCGTCCCGGCGATGCGGGCAGCAAAGGGGGCGAAGCTTTCGCTGACGACCCGCCGCATCTCGGCGTAGACAGCAGTGCGGCGTTCGCGCGGGCCTTCCACCCGGCCGACGGTATCGGTCAGCGAGACCACGCCCCAGGGCACGCTCTGCCAGTCGAGGATGCGCGGCACACGCCCTTCGGGTTCGACCAGCACCAGTTCGGTCGAGCCTCCGCCGATGTCGAAGATCAGCGCCGGTCCTTCGCCCTCTTCCAGCAGGATATGGCAGCCGAGCACCGCCAGCCGCGCTTCTTCCTCGGCGCTGATAATGTCGAGCACCAGCCCGGTCTCGCGCCGCACGCGGTCGATGAATTCGGCGCCATTGACCGCCCTGCGGCAGGCCTCGGTGGCGACCGAGCGGGCGAGGCGGACATTGCGCCGCCGCAACTTCTCGGCGCAGATATGCAGCGCGCCCATTGCCCGCTCCATTGCCTCGTCGCTGAGCCGGCCTGACTGGGCCAGGCCTTCGCCGAGCCGGACGACCCGGCTGAACGCGTCAATCACGGTAAAATGTTCGCCGGAAGGGCGGGCGATCAGCAGGCGGCAGTTGTTGGTGCCCAGATCGAGCGCCGCATAGGCCTGGTGATAGCGTTGATCGCCGTTGGCAGGGGCATCCCAGCCGCGCTTGCCCGGGCCACCATTGCTGGCGTCCGCAAGCGGACCTTTGCCATTGCGTCGTTCGGGCTGCGCAGGGCGCTTGTAGCGAAAATCGGCTACTTTGCCGGACTTGTCGCCCCGGGTGTGGCCAGCCCTTGTGTTTCTGTCCGGCGGAAAAGTATCCGCCATATCAATATTTTCCTATCCTCTCGCAGATGATACCGCGAGGACCTGGCAGCGATGCTAGCGATGGACCGGCAAAGGAGCAAGTGCTGCAGCCATCGCAAGCCTTGACCTCATGCCGCGGCAAACCTATGTGCGCCGCTCGCAGCCGGGCCATGCCCGCTGCCTGGTGCCCCGTCCTCTAATGGTAAGAGAGCGGACTCTGACTCCGTCAATCAAGGTTCGAATCCTTGCGGGGCATCCATTTTCCTGACGGCCCAAGTTAACTGTATGGGCCGGCACAAGTTAATTCTGCAATTGCCGCAGCGGCGCTCACTTCAGGGCAGAATAGCCCTGCTGGGCCTCCCTTAGGCTTTAACTGCGTCCGATAGAGGCGAATGCGGTATCAACCTTGTCCCGCGTTTGCTGTGCAAATAGGCCAGCGCCGACGCAAAAATCCGATATTCGCTGGGCTATGGGGTCTAGGGCAACAGCGGCGGAAAGCGGAACAATCGCTTCCGTGCATCGATACGCCATCTCTGCCGATGGACGTGACCTAGTGCAAGCTATGCTAGCCTCAAAGATTTTGGTCCCTTGGCAATGACGACCATCGGATGGTTTCTGAAAGTCAATCTGGGCTGACTTTCGGCTGCCTGCGTGCACCTCGTCATTCTACTGACCTTTCGGAGAACCCCAGAGTGTTCGCATTTTCAATGAGGGTGCGGACTTTAGCGCGGTCCAATCCGCTCGGCACTTCAGCATCGATCTCGAGACGCAAAGTTACCTTGCTACCGGGAAGCGTGGTCAGTTGCTCAACAATCGCCTCGACAATCTGATGCATGTCGCGAGCTGGACGGTCGGCCGAAATTGCCACTACGCCACTGAACCGGGTCGGATTGCGCTCGGAAGGTGTGGGGGTAGCAGGCGCAGGTGCCTGCTCACCCGGAATGGTCGGTGACCTACCCGCGCGTCGAACCGCGCGTTTTCGAGACCGGCGGGCGTGTCACCCGAGATCTCGACCACCATATCAACGGTGAAGGCGATTGCTGCGTGACGGTCTGGGAAAACTGGTTGGCTACAGCCGACAATACCGGATTTGCGGCTTATCTAGCCGGTCCCTTGCGCGAGTATTTCCTCGGTCAGTTCTGGTTCGAGAAGACCGGCAGCTGGCCGTTTGGTGAGCGTGCACATGGAATGGCGGGCATGGAAGAAGCCTATGCCGATGCCTTGGGCATCGCCAACCGGCGGAAGGACATTCTCTATTATTTGCGGTTGCTGCGTCAGCCCTGGCCAAAAGGACATTGGCCCTGCCCGTGTGGCAGCGGGCGGCGCGTGGGCAATTGCCACACAGAGGAACTTTGGTCCCTGCATCGCCGCATATCACCTAGCCTGGCTAGAGCCATGCTGGTGCGATTGCAGTTGAGAAAGGGCGAGCCATTGCATTCTCGTCGCTAATGCAATCCTCACTGATGTGGCGGAACCCTCACGGTTATTGTCGGCCATTAAATGGGAGCTGAGGGTATGTAAGTGGTGGCACTGACTGCGCTGAATCAGCATTGCGGTGGGACGACCGGAGGATTCGGGTCAATGCCGGGGGCACGCGTCTTTTAGACCTCCCGCCATGGAGCGCCGTGGTGCTGCATGGAGGCGAAGCGTCGTGTGGCTAGTACATAGAGTGCTGCGCTTAGATCTGTACGGACTTGGCGGTAAAGAACGGTGCACTACTGTTACACGTAACCTGCCGAGCAATATCGTGTGCGTCAATCGTGAAAAGCGGAGGCCGCCCAGAGTTCAGCCCTCGTTCCACCTGAAGATATGAAAGATGTTCTACGTCTCGCTGGGAGTGGACGCGCAATTGCCGAGTTGGGTTGTCCGAGTAACAACCGAGAAGTGAGCCAATTCTAGAACGAATCAGTTTATCATCCCCGTACAGCAAAGGCCAAAAATCTCGCTGGTCGTCGTCAGATCCGTTAAATGACCAATTGGTGGCTTCCGCCGCCAATTTCAATACTGCTTCATCTCGCAAGCGCGGCAGCCAAGCACCCATTGCATCTAGTTCAACGCCGTTGCTCCTGCCGATGGACAGCACCATCATGTTGATCACGGTGCCGAGGGGGGGCTGCATCGATTGTCCCGGTAAGCCGCGCCAGCCCGCCTGCCAGGCCAACTTTTCGGTTTCGGCCGACGAGGTCCCGCACAAGCGCTGACAAGCGGATAGACCCAGCAATTGCTGCTGGACGACAAACTTTGTCATGGAAGATTCCCAAAGAAAAATTGGATGGAGCCAGGCAACGAAACATAGCTTCCGCGCCACAATCCGAAGTACAAACTGCACATAGGCGAGGTTTGATGACTGGATAGGCCTACTATTATAAAGAAACTTATCGGAAAAGTCAATGCCCTAAAGGTTGAAGATGATATTTTTAAATCAGATTTGTGAGTCGCCGCTTGAAGCGTTCATTTGATTCGTTCGGCCATGTAACGACGATAATCGGTTTGCGGCCTCGCTCAACCAATCTTTCTCCAAGACTTCGTAAGTTATAGACGAGGTTCAGTTCTTCGTGATCGAGAATCAAGTCGTCAGCGTTATCTACGATTCGCGATTCTCGTTTATCGTTCATTACAAAAAATGGTGACGCTGGCGGATTGCCGACAAGTCGCAGGCCGAGTTCGCCATTTTCTTCGAATACGTTCAAAAAATGGTCCACTTTTGATGTCGGACCAATGACTTCAACTGCTCCGTGGCTGAACACTGCATAGTACATGGCCGCTTTGGTGGCGGATGTAAGGTCGATTTCTGTTTCGCTTGGGGGTATGCCCGCCTTACTTAGAGCAGTCCGTATTGTGATCTCGAGCACCTCGAGACCTGTGAACCGAGCGTGTCCGCTGTCCGGAGACGGAAGATGGCCTCGACGTCTCCACACACGCTGCATTTCCCCGCTGAGGCCACTTACCCGTTCTAGATCGCCCGGAGTGTAGACGGCGAACTCAATGCTAGCTGGTTGAAGCCAATCCTCTAACGGCGTCATCAGTCGTCCTCCAATATCATTCGTAGGCGTGAGATGGGGATCAGTGCAGCCCTATTGACGAATACCCCATCGCTATTGGGAACATCGATGAGTTCACCTGCGATGAAGCGGCTCCCCCTGATACCTTGTTCGATATCGTGCACCGACGTGGCATCGAGCTCCACCGGCAGGCCCTCCGCGCACCCCATCAAGTAAACCGTGAAGCGACCCATGCTTAAGACTCCATTAGGAGCTTGATATAGTCGGGTCGGCACAGTTATGCAATACCGTATTGACACCTTTATCAAAACGTGTGTAGTGACCCGGTTTATGGAACGGTTTAAGCATCACATGCTGCGTCTCTGGGCGTGGCACCAAGGAAAATCCGCGCTCTCACCCGATGCTACGCTGTCGTGCGACGTCTGCTACGTGGGTATTGCCGCTCGGGCTGGATTCGCTTGGATCCTGAATAGCCAGTTTGCGACAAGCATTCGCAGCCTGGTGGGCTGATAGATGCTCGCCGTCTCATCCTGCCCTGCAAACCGTGGCACCGGAGCCGTCGACGCGCGCCTTTTGCGCCCGCAAGAGCGGCGGTCACATGATGGCGAGCCGATTGCCAACATGTTCGTTTCGAGCCGTGGTGGGGCGGTCCGGCGATTGATTGGCTCGGTGCACCGTCACGTCATTGCGATGCGGCGCGACCCACAGATGCGGTTCGGGCAGCCCACTGAAGGCATTGCCGAAGGCCCCGCGATGATGCGTTGCGCCACCGACCCCGATATCAACTTTTACCAGTTTCAGCCGTTCCGAATCGAGTTGCCTGTGGCAGGCAAGCTCGCATCTTGGATCTGCGACGTGGTGTACGTAACGCGGGACGGATCAGTCCACATCCGCGAAATTAAACGCTCATCGGCCGATTTCGCAAAATCGGATTACCAAGCCAAGCTGCAAGCCGTAAAATTGACGCTGTCGCGCCTTGGTTGGCAGTTTAGCCCATGGACGCTCGATCAGATTAAGGGATCAGGCGAGCGGCAGGTCAATGTCGCAAACATTTATTTCGATCGCGCCGCTCATATTGACGATTTGATGCCGCGTTTCGAGGAGCTCGCTACCGAGACCGCCGAAACTACCTACGGCGAGCTCATCCGCGCGCTCGATCCGGTTAACACCTGTCGCGCGCGCGCTGCTGTCCATCGTCTGATCATGAAGGGGCGAGTGTGGGCCGATCGGCGTCGCCGACGTGCCTGATGTCCAGATCAAGCGCCCGCATTAGTTGGACGTTATGGGGCTTGAGCTTTTCGACCCTCCAGTCAGCACTCGCTAGATCCTCGAAGACTGGAATGACGCCGGACATTACGTTCTGGATCACGCGGCGGCCCGACACCTCTAGCTCAGTCTTCCGGCGAGCCGTGAACACTTCGTCCCTCGAGAGCGTCTTCATTTCGTCAAAGACGGAGCCCATTAGACCGGATCCGCACAGCGAGCCCGAGAATTCGCCTTTCATGATCGCATCGTAGTTGGTCTTGAATGCCTCGAGGCAGCTGTTGACGGCCGCACCGATGCTCACGGCTCGCAACATGGCTATGTGCTCCGCCTGGTTCAGACCGGAGGCATCCTTGTTGGAATTACCCGTTGCTTTAAGGAGAAGCAGCTTGACGGTCTCAAAGGGGAGCTCCCCGGTGGTGAACGCGTCCTCCAGATCGACAATGTTGTAGCAGATGTCGTCCGCGGCCTCGACGATGAACACCAACGGATGCCGCTTCCACCAAGTCCCGGACTCGTGGGTCTGGCGGGGAAGGCCAAGCGTGGTGGCCGCGTCGAGGAACAGGTCGACCTCGGAGCGGAATAGGCCGAACTTCTTCAATCCGATGTAAGGGGCCTTTCCGCTGCCCACGATGGCTGCCTGGACCGCCGCGGAGACGGGGTACTTTGTGAAAGCGCCTAGCATAGCCTTTGAGAGCCGCATGCCGCCCTGATTGCGGTACATCTCCAGCCGAGTGATGATGCGGAAGCCCTGCGCGTTCCCCTCGAATTCGATGAACTCGGCCCTATGTGGTTCCTCGACGTCCGCCATGATTCCTTTCGGATTGGCGAAGCGCTCGGCGAACCAGTCGCCCATAGCCTTCTCACCCGAATGGCCGAACGGCGGATTGCCGATGTCGTGGGCAGCGCACGCCGCTTGGACGATGCTTGCGAGGTCGCTCGACACTCCGGGCTCGATCCGGCCGGTCTCTTCGAGCCAGGCGCCGATCCGCATTGCCAGCGAACGGCCGACGCTACTGACCTCTACGGAGTGGATCAGTCGATGGTGGACATGGTCGTGTTCGTAGAGGGGCTGGACCTGCGTTTTGTTGGCGAGGCGGCGGAAAGGCGCCGAAAAGACGATGCGGTCATGGTCCTGGACGAAGATCGAGCGGTCAGGCTTTTGCTCGTACCTGCTATCACCGAGTCGTTCGCCGCAAAGCAGCTTCTCCCATTCCATATCGCCGCCCTAATTCCGATCCTTAAGCCTGAGTGATAGCCTAACAAATGGATGCGGCTAGGCAAGTAGGCGGCACGGCATTGTTTATGGTGTAGCTGAGGGAGAGAGCGGGAGCGTGAAGTCGTATTTTACGGATTCATTTGCACCTGCCTCACAATGAGCGAACTTTAGCTTGGCGTTCCGGCATCTCTTTGCCCAAATAGACTGGAATTTTTTCTTGCGCGCTCGTCAAGCTGCAAACATCGTTAGATTGGGCCGTCATTTCCCGACCCTGAAGTTTGATCCATGTCATTGCGGCGCGCGGCGTGCCGTCCGAAACTCTCCCCGCTTCGATCAGCAGGGAGAGATGCGATGAAGGTCATACTGGTTCACGCCGATCACGGTCCGGGCGCAGAGGGGCGGCTGGCGGCGGCCCGGGGTCTCGCCCGGCGCTGCGGCGGCCATGTCACGGTCCTCGTCAACTCGCCGTTCCAGCGCTTTGTGGCGATGGACCCGTTCGGCGGTACTTATCTGGCTGCCGAGGCCTTCGCCGAAGCCAAGACACGCGATGCAGCGCTGGCAGCAAGACTGGCGGAGAACATGGCGGCAAGCGATGTTCCGTGGGATCTGGTCACGGTGCAGAATGAGGCGGCCGGCGCGCTTGCCGACGCTGCCGCGCTGGCCGATGTCGTGCTGGTTGGCTTGCCGGGCAAGGGCGGTGTCATGCCCGATGCCATGCTGGCCGGCGACGTGGCTCTGGCCGCCCGGGTGCCGGTGCTGGCGCTGCCTGAGGATGGCGGGGAGCTTGATCTGTCCGGTCCGGTGCTGGTGGCGTGGAATGGCAGCGACGAAGCTGCCGCTGCGCTGCGCTCGGCCACGCCCCTGCTGGCGGGGCGGCAGGTCATGGTGCTGCGCGTGGGGCCGGACGAAGGGCGGCTGCCCGATGATGCGGCGCTGGACTACCTGGCCCGCCACGGCATCACGGCTAGGCTGGAAACGGTCGATTCCCGCGAATCGGCCGCCGTGATCATTGCACGGGAAGCCGAGCGGATGCAGGCCGCGATGGTGGTGATGGGTGCCTATGGCCGCAGCCGCCTGCGCGAGACGGTGTTTGGCGGAGCCACCCACGACCTGCTGAATACGGCAAGCATCCCGCTGCTGCTGGCGCACTGACGCCGGGCAGCAGCGCCGGGTGCCTTATTTGACCAGTTCGACTTCCTCGAAGCCGAGTTCCACCGGGGTGGCGCGGCCGAAGATCGAGACGCTGACCTTGACCCGCTGCTTGTCGAAGTCGAGTTCCTCGACCACGCCGTTGAAGCTGGCAAACGGTCCGGCGTTGACCTTGACCTGGTCGCCGATGTCGTACTCCACCTGCACTTCGCGCTTGGGGGCCGACTTGGCTTCTTCGACGCCGCCGAAGTAGCGGGCCGCCTCGCGGTCGGAAATCGGCTGAGGCTTGTTCCCCGCGCCGAGGAAGCCGGTCACCTTGGGGGTGTTCTTGACCAGGTGATAGACATCGTCAGTCAGCTTCAGCTTGGCCAGCACGTAGCCCGGCATGAACTTGCGTTCGACCTGGACCTTCTTGCCGCGCTTGACCTCGGTCACGGTCTCGGTCGGGACCTGCACGTCCTCGATCGCCTCGCTCAGGCCGAGCCGTTCGGCCTCGCTCATGATCGATTCGCGGACCTTGTTTTCGAAGCCCGAGTAGGCGTGGATGATGTACCAGCGTGCCATGGATAGTCCCGTGTCCGGAATGTTGTTGTCAGGCGAGCGAGATCAGCCAGCGCACGACCGCGCCGAAAGCCGAATCGACTCCGAGGAAAAACAGCGAGAGGACGATCATCATGATGAACACGAAGATCGAAGTGCGCACGGTTTCCTCGCGCGTCGGCCAGACGACCTTGCGGCCTTCGGCCTGCACCTGCCGGAGAAATTCCGCCGGGGAGGTTTTGCTCTTGCTCTCTTCGGCCATGTGATGACCCCTTGCCTTCTAGAATTTGCCGTCGCTTCCGGGATGGGGCCATCGCCGCCCCGGTCTAGGTCCGGGAGGGGCTGGGTGGCTTTCCAATGTCGGAAGACACCGGCGCATTTAAGGTGCAAGCAAGCCAAAAGCAAGCGTGCGCTCCCGGCCGCGCAGCAGCAGCCCCGGCCACGCCGTGAATGAACGACGCTTGCACATATAAAAATATCTTTATATGCACCATTCATGCGGATCGAAACGATCATGCGGGCGCTCGGCGACCCGACCAGGCTGCGGATCATGCGGCTGCTCTCTGCCATGGAACTGGCGGTGGGCGAACTGGCGCAGGTGCTGGGCCAAAGCCAGCCGCGGGTGTCGCGTCATGTCGGCATCCTGTGCGATGCCGGTCTGGCGGAGCGGCACCGCGAGGGCAGCTGGGTGTTCCTGCGCAGCGCCATCGGCGAGGCGCGGCAGGACCCGGTCGGCGCTGCGGTGGCGCGTCTGCTGGCCACGGCCGAGGCCGAAGATCCCGGTTTTGCTGCCCTGTGCCAGGATGACCGGCACCAGCTGGCAGTGATCCGCGCCGCCCGCCAGCGCAGTGCCGAAGCCTATTTCGCCCGCCATGCCGAAGAATGGGACGAGCTTCGTCAGCTCCACAGCCCCGACAGCCTGGTTGAAGAGCGGCTGCTGACCTTGCTTGCCAGCGAACCGCTCGGGGCCATGCTCGACATCGGCACCGGGACCGGGCGCATGGCCGAGCTGTTTGCCGAGCAGGCTGACCGGATGGTGGCACTCGACAAGAGCCTCGACATGCTGCGGGTGGCGCGGGCCAAGTTGCAGCGGTTGCCGGCTGACACGGTCGAACTGGTCCAGGGTGACTTTGCTGCCCTGCCGTTCCCGGCGCAGAGCTTCGATACGGTCCTGCTGCATCAGGTTCTCCATTTCGCGCCCGATCCCTCGGCCGCGCTGACCGAGGCGGCGCGGGTGACCCGGCCCGGCGGGCGGATCGCGATCGTCGATTTTGCCGCGCACGAGCATGACGAACTGCGCGAGCGCCACGCCCATGCCCGGCTCGGCTTTACCGACGGAGCAATGGCTACCCTGCTTGGCGAGGCCGGGTTCGACGCCGCGCCGCCGGTCGCGCTGGACGGGGGCGAACTGGTGGTGAAGATCTGGCTGGGCCAGCGGCGCGGCGCCGCCGTGCCGGCGGGCAGGAAGGCCAGCGGAAATGGTGGGGCGGATAACCGATATGCTTGATCAGTCCAGTGAAGCGCGCACTGCGCACGATACCTCGCTCTTCTCCGGCCTGCCGGGGGACATTGCCGTTTCGTTCGAATTCTTCCCGCCCAAATCCGCGCGGATGGAAGAGCAACTCTGGGCCGCGCTGCAGGAGTTGCTGCCGCTGCATCCCCAGTTCGTCTCGGTCACCTACGGCGCGGGCGGGTCGACCCGCGAGCGGACCCACGCGACCGTGGCGCGGATCATCCGCGAAACCAGCGTCCCGGCAGCGGCGCACCTGACCTGCGTCGATGCCAGCAAGGCCGAAACCCGGGCCATTGCCGAACAGTACTGGGAAGCTGGCGTGCGACATATCGTGGCCCTGCGCGGCGATGCGGGCCAGCCCGGTGCGGCTTTCGTGCCCCATCCCGATGGCTATGCCAGTGCAGCAGAGCTCGTCGCAGGACTGAAAGAGGTGGCGGATTTCCGGATTTCCGTGGCCGCCTATCCCGAGACCCATCCCGATGCCGACTGCCCGCAAGCCGATCTCGACAACCTGAAGCGCAAGCTGGATGCCGGGGCGAGCCAGGCGATCAGCCAGTTCTTCTTTTCCGCTGACACCTTTTTCCGCTTCCGGGATGCGGCAGCGGCTGCGGGGATTACCGCGCCGATCCTGCCCGGTATCCTGCCGGTGACCAACGTGGCGCAAGCGCGAAAGTTTGCCGGGGCCTGCGGCGCGGCGATCCCGGAATGGATGGACGGGCTGTTCGAGGGGCTCGACGAACGGCCGGCCACGCGCCAGCTGGTCGCCGCCACGGTCGCCGCAGAGCTGTGCCGCCGCCTTTATGCGGGCGGCGTGCGCGACTTCCACTTCTACACCCTCAACCGCGCCGAGCTGGCCTATGCCATCTGCCACCTGCTCGGCCTGCGCCCGAAGGAAGCCAGCCAATGACCCCGCGCGAACAGTTCATGGCCGAAGCGGCCAGACGAATCCTGCTCAACGACGGCGGGTTCGGAACCGAGATCCAGGCCTTGCGCCTGACGGCAGAGGACTTTGCCGGCAACCTTGGCCTGTCGCACGACCAGAAGGGCAACAATGATATCCTTGCCCTGACCCGGCCCGATGTGCCCGAAGGCATCCACCGCGCCTATTTCGAAGCCGGGGCGGATATCGCCTCGGTCAACACCTTTTCGGCCAACCGGATCAGCCAGGCGGATTACGGCGCGGAGCACCTGGTGCGCGACATCAACCTGTCCAGCGCCGCCATCGCGCGCAAGGTGGCGGACGAGTTCGCTGCCCGCGACGGACGCCCGCGGTTCGTGGCCGGCTCGATCGGGCCGACCAACAAGACCCTGTCCTTGAGCCCTGACGTCAACGACCCAGGTTTCCGCGAGATCGACTGGGATTTCCTGGTCGATGTCTATCACGAACAGGCTGGCGCACTGATCGAGGGCGGTGCCGATTTCATCCTCGTCGAAACCGTGTTCGACACGCTCAACTGCAAGGCCGCGATCATGGCGGTGAAGCGGCTGGAGCGCGAACTGGGGCGCGACGTGCCGCTGATGCTGTCGATGACGCTGACCGACCTGTCGGGCCGCAACCTGTCGGGCCACACCGTCGAGGCGTTCTGGTATGCGGTGCGCCATGCAAAACCGCTCACGGTGGGGCTGAACTGCTCGTTCGGCGCGGCCCAGCTGCGGCCCCATGTGCGCTCCCTGAGCGAAATCGCGGAAGCCCTGATCATGGTCTATCCCAACGCCGGTCTGCCCAACGAGCTGGGTGCCTATGACGAGGAACCCGAGACGACCGCCTCGCTGGTGCGCGAATGGGCGGCCGCCGGGCAGGTCAACGTGCTCGGCGGCTGTTGTGGTTCGACGCCGGCCCACATCGCCGAAATGGCGCGCGCCGTGGCGGGCCTTCCCCCGCGCCAGCTGCCGCAGGTCGCCCCGGCGATGCGGCTGGCCGGGCTGGAACCGTTTACGTTGGCTGCCTGAAGCCCACTCCCCTTGAGGGGAGAGGGTTGGGAGAGGGGAAGTCTCTCGAAGTTTCAACAAATGGCCGATGGAGCGGACGCCCCCTCTCCCCGGCCCTCTCCCCTCCAGGGGAGAGGGAGATCATATGACTGATACCACCACTCCTTCCACTGCCCGGTTCGTCAACATCGGCGAGCGCACCAATGTGACTGGTTCTGCCCGGTTCAAGAAGCTGATCATGGCGGGCGACTATACCGCCGCGGTCGAGGTGGCACGCGAGCAGGTCGAAAACGGGGCGCAGGTGATCGACGTCAACATGGACGAAGGGCTGCTCGATGCGGTCCACGCCATGACCACCTTCCTCAAGCTGATCTCCGCCGAGCCCGATATCGCCCGCGTGCCGGTGATGGTCGACAGCTCCAAGTGGGCTGTGATCGAGGCGGGGCTGAAATGCGTATCAGGCAAGCCGATCGTCAATTCGATCAGCATGAAGGAAGGCGAGGCGCAGTTCCTGGAACAGGCGCGGCTGTGCATGGACTATGGCGCGGCAGTGGTGGTGATGGCGTTCGACGAGCAGGGCCAGGCCGATACCAAAGCACGCAAGGTCGAGATCTGCACCCGCGCCTATAACCTGCTCACCGGGATCGGCTTCCCGCCCGAGGATATCATCTTCGATCCCAACGTGTTCGCCGTCGCCACGGGGATCGAGGAGCATGACCGCTATGGCCTCGACTTCATCGAAGCGGTGAAGGAAATCAAGGCCGCCTGTCCCCATGCGAAAACCAGTGGCGGGCTCTCCAACCTCTCGTTCAGTTTTCGCGGCAACGAGACCGTGCGCCGGGCGATGCATTCGGTGTTCCTGTATCACGCGATCCCCGCCGGGCTCGACATGGCGATCGTCAACGCCGGCCAGCTCGATGTCTATGACCAGATCGACCCGGTGCTGCGTGAGGCGTGCGAGGATGTGATCCTGATGCGCAGGCCGGATTCGACCGAGCGCCTGATTGCCCTGGCCGAGAGCTACAAGGGCACCGACGTCAAGGCCGAGAAGGAAGCCGAGGAGTGGCGCAGCTGGCCGGTGGCGCGGCGGATCGAGCACGCCCTGGTCAAGGGCATCGATGCCCACGTGGTCGATGATACCGAGGAAGCGCGCCAGCTTTTCGCCCGCCCGATCGAGGTGATCGAAGGCCCGCTGATGGACGGGATGAACGTCGTCGGTAACCTGTTCGGCAGCGGCAAGATGTTCCTGCCGCAGGTGGTCAAATCGGCCCGCGTGATGAAGAAGGCGGTCGCCCACCTGATCCCGTTCATCGAAGCGGAGAAGGAGGCCAGCGGCCTTGCGGACCAGTCCAAGGGCCGGATCATCATGGCTACGGTCAAAGGCGATGTGCACGATATCGGCAAGAACATCGTCGGCGTCGTCCTCCAGTGCAACGGCTACGAGGTGTTCGACCTGGGCGTGATGGTGCCCTGGTCGCGCATTCTCGAGGCTGCCGCCGAACATCAGGCGGACATGATCGGCCTCTCCGGTCTGATCACGCCCTCGCTCGACGAGATGGTGACGGTGGCGGAGGAAATGCAGCGTGCCGGGCTGACCATGCCGCTGCTGATCGGCGGGGCCACCACCAGCAAGGTTCACACCGCGCTGCGGATCGATCCGGCTTACGACGGGCCCGTGATCCACGTGCTGGATGCCAGCCGCGCGGTCGGGGTGGCAAGCCGCCTCCTGTCCGATACGCAACGTGATGAATTCGTCATCGGCACCGCTGATGAATATCAGCACATCCGCGATGCCCGTTCAGGCAAGGCGCAGAGCGTGCTGCTGACGCTGGAGGAAGCCCGCGCCAATTTCTACGATGCCTTCCTCAGCGACAAGCCTGCGCCGCCACTGAAGCCCGGTGTCCATGTGTTCGACGAATGGGACCTGGCGGACCTGCGCCAGGTGATCGACTGGACCCCGTTCTTCCGCGCCTGGGAACTGCATGGCAATTACCCGGCGATCCTGACCGACGAGGTGGTCGGCGAAACCGCGACCCAGCTGTTTGCCGATGCCAACGCCATGCTCGACCGGATCATCGGCGAAAAGTGGCTGACCGCGCGCGGCGTGTGCGGGTTCTGGCCCTGCGCACGGGATGGCGACGATGTGACGCTGCACCTGGCCGAGGAAGAGCGCCACGTCACGCTTCCGTTCCTGCGCCAGCAGGTGAAGAAAAGCCGCGAGAGGGCCAACATGTGCCTGGCCGACTTCATCGACCCGGCGGGCGACTGGATCGGCGGCTTCGCGGTGGGCATCCACGGGCTGGACCCCTATTCGGAAGGCTTCCGGGCCGACAAGGACGATTACTCCGACATCCTGCTGAAGGCGCTGGCCGACCGGTTTGCCGAAGCCTTTGCCGAACGGCTGCACCAGCATGTCCGCACCGACCTGTGGGGCTATGCCCCGGGCGAGCAGCTGACCAACGAGGCGCTGATCAAGGAAGAGTACCGCGGCATTCGCCCGGCGCCGGGCTACCCCGCCTGCCCCGACCATAGCCTGAAGCCGATCCTGTTCGACCTGCTTGATGCGCCGGCCAATGCCGGGCTGACCCTGACCGAGAACTTCGCCATGTGGCCCACTGCTGCAGTGAGCGGCTTCTACTTCGGCCATCCGGAAAGCCAGTATTTCGGCGTGGCCCGCATCGGCCGTGACCAGGTGGAAGACTATGCCCGCCGCCGGGGGGTGAGTGTGGAACAGGCCGAACGCTGGCTGCGGCCCAATCTCGATTGATTGCGCGCCGGTTCGCGGCAATGATGCGAACCATGCTGCGCCGCCTTCTCGCCGCCTTTGCGCTGTCCGTCCCGCTAACTCCGGCCACGGCAGGCTCGCCTCCGCCGGCAAGCGTTGTGGTGGCGTTTGACCGCGAATCTGTCCGCCCGCTGATCGTCGAGGGGCAGGCGAACAGGGAAACCGGCCGCGCGGTGGAAGCCAACGACCCGGTGCGGATTGCCTCGATCTCCAAGCTGATCATGGCGCTCACCGCCCTCAGGCTGATGGACGAGGGCAAAGTCGATCTGAGCCGGGACGTGTCGGATTACCTCGGGTGGAGCCTGCGCTCTCCCCATCACCCGCAAGCGCCGGTGTCGATCGCACACCTGCTATCGCACCGCGCAGGACTGTCGGACAAGGCGGGTTACGTCATCCCGCTGGGCGAGAGCCTTGGAGCCAGGCTCGCCGACCCCGCCGCATGGCGTGACACCGGCCCGCCGGGTGAGGCGGCGTTCGAATATGCCAACCTGGGTTCGCCGCTGGTGGCCACGGCGCTCGAAGCGGCGAGCGGCGAGCGGTATGACCGGCTGGTCGAACGGCTGGTGTTTGCTCCGCTGGGGGTGAAGGCCTGCCTCAACTGGCTGGGCTGCGACGCCGGGATGCAGGATCGCGCGGTGACGCTCTACCGCCACACCGGCGAGATCGCGCGCGACGATCCGGCCGACCTCCCGCCCAATTGCACGATCCCGGTGGCCGACGGGGTAGCATGCAATCTCGATACCTACGTTCCCGGCACCAACGCCTCTGTCTTCTCGCCGCAGGGCGGGGTGCGGATCGGGATGATGGACCTGGCGAAGATCGGGCAGGCGCTGCTCTGGATGGAGCACAATGAATTCCTGTCCGACAACGCGATGCGGCTCTGGCTCGGTGCGTTGATCGAGGCGGCGAACCGACAGGCTCCGGCCGACGCGGCGCCGACCTTCTGTGCCTACGGGCTCGGAGCCTACACGCTGACGGGCGAGGGGCCTTGTTCGGACGACCTGTTCATGGATGGGCGTGAACGCATCGGGCACGGGGGCGAGGCCTATGGCCTGCGCTCGGGCCTGTGGTTCACGCTCGAGGCGGAGCAGGGCTTTGCCTATTTCATCACCGAGATCGCGCCCCCGCCGGGCGGCGAGGACACCGGAGGCAGTGACCCGCGCGAAGTAGAATTGCTGGCGCGGGCGTTGAAGTTGGCGAGCGACCAATAATCCCGTTCGATGCGAACGGAATGGGGGTTCCTGCCTAAACTTCCGCCTTCACCCGATCACCCAGCTTCTTCAGCAGCGGCGCGGCAATCGGCGTCGTCAGCATCGTGCTGGCCACCGCCATCAGCAGTAGCGCGGTGAAGGTGGTGGGCGTGATGACCTGCTTGTCGAGCAGGATGTTCGCAAAGATGATCATGATCAGCGCCTTGGTCTGGAGCAGCCAGCCGATCAGGCTCGCCTCGGTGCGGCTCCACCCCAGCATCCGCCCGGCGATGTGGACGCCCAGCAGTTTGCCGCCTACCGCCGCCACCAGCAGCAGGGCCGCTGCGCCGAAGACCGCCAGTCCGCCGCCTTCCCACTGGGTGCGCAGCCCGGTCGAAAGGAAAAACACCGGCATCACCGTGAGCAGCACCACGCCGCGGAACCGGTCCATCGCATCGTGCCCGAACCATTTGGCGTCCAGCACCACGCCCGCCAGAAATGCACCGACCATGTAGTGCAGGCCCGACCAGTCTCCCGCCAAACCGCACAGCGCCAGCCAGATCAGGCCCACTGGCCAGCGGTCCGCCTCGCTGAGCCGCGCCATCAGCCACCGGACTGCAAGGGCGGCCAGGGTAAAGCCGACGAGGAACACCGCCTGCCGGCCGATCCGCTCCCAATCGAGCAGGATCAGCGCCAGCACGCCCCAGATGGCGATATCGTCAAGGCTGGCATAGCGCAGGATGCGCTGGCCGATCGCCTCGCGCAGGATGCCGAGTTTCTCCATCAGCAGCACCAGAATGGGCAGCGCCGTCACTGCGCAGGCCATGCCGATGCCGAGCAGCGCCTGCCAGTATTCGCCCTGCGCGCCGCGCCAGCCCGGAAATTGCAGGATTACCGCCGCCGCCGCCGTGCCCGCCAGCAAGGGCATTCCCAGCGCAAGGCCCGCCGTCAGACCGGTCTCGCGCCGGTGCTTCCACGCCTGGCTGAGGTCGAGCTCGATCCCGGCGATCCACACGAACAGCATTACCGCCCACCACGCCACCCCGTTGAGGGCGATGATGACGTCTGGCTGGAACACGAAGGCGTAATAATCGGGAAAGGCCGCGCCGAGGACGCCCGGGCCGAGCAGGATCCCGCCGACAATCTGCACCACCACCAGCGGGGCCCAGTAATCGGTGCGGAACACGCGCCACACCAGCCACGGTACGGTGAAGATGATCAGCAGCGCAATCAGGTAGATTTCGGTGAGATTCACGGACGGCCCCTGTTTGTCGCGGCCCTGCCTTTAGCGGCATGGCTGTCACCCGCAAACGCGATTGTTGTGAAAGGCGGCCGGTGGCGATTGACGCCCCGCCGCGAATCGCGCAGGGCGAATGGGTCTTCTGCACGGGAAGTGATTCCCGTGCGGGCGGACGAGCGGGAGAGCCCGTTGTCCTTTCGGGGGCGCGGCGCCGAAGGAGCAACCGCCCCGGAAACTCTCAGGCCAACGGACCGCTCGCCTGTCTGACACTCTGGAAAGCGTCGCAGCCCTTGCGGGCGGCGACCACCGAAGGGGTAAGCCCGCGCATGTCTGCGCCGGGCCAGTCTCTCAGGTTTCCCGACAGAGGGGGCATGGAGAAGGTCGCATCGCTCCGGTGTGCGCCATGCCGTCGGGATTTTTGATGAGCGATAACCAAGACTTCGTCGAACCGGAAACCGGCACCCTGCCGCTCGATGCCTGGCATCGGGCGCAAGGCGCGCGGATGGTACCCTTCGCGGGCTACTGGATGCCGATCCAGTATGAGGGCATCGTGTCGGAACACGAATGGACCCGCACCAACGCGGGACTGTTCGATGTCAGCCACATGGGCCAGCTGATCCTGTCAGGGCCGGGCCTTGACGAAGCGGTCGAAGCGGTGCTGCCGATTGACCTTTCCACCCTGAAGCTGGGGCAGCAACGCTATTCGCTGCTGCTGGACGAGGAGGGCGGGGTGCTGGATGACCTGATGGTCTCGCGCTGGCCCGACAGCCTCTATCTGGTCGTCAACGGGGCGACCAAGTGGGACGATATCGGCACCCTGCGCGAAGCGCTGCCAGATGACATCACCCTCAACCATCTCGACGAGCAGGCGCTGCTGGCGCTTCAGGGCCCCAAGGCAGCCGATGCCCTGGCGCGGCACGCCACCGGCGAATACCCGCTGTCTGCACTGACTTTCATGAAGTTCGGGCGCTTCACCCTGGCGGGCCATGAGGTGACCATTGCGCGCGCGGGCTATACCGGCGAGGACGGGTTCGAAATCTCGCTCCCCGCCAGCGCCGCCGAAGAAGCCGCCACGCTGCTGTGCGGCGAACCAGAGGTGAAGCCGATCGGCCTTGGCGCACGCGACAGCCTGCGTCTGGAGGCGGGCCTGCCGCTCTATGGGCACGACCTGTCGCCCGATACCAGCCCGATCGAGGCGGGCCTCGTGTTCGGGATCAACAAGCGCCGCCGCACGGATGGCGGCTATCCGGGCGCGGAACGGATCAACCGCGAGATCGTGGAAGGGACGGCGCGCAAGTGGGTCGGCCTCAAGCTCGACGGCCGTTTGCCCGCGCGTGAAGGCGCGGAGGTGTTCGCGGGGTCCGCGAAGGTCGGGACCGTCACCAGCGGCGGCTTTTCGCCCACGCTCGGCCAGCCCATCGCCATGGCCTATGTCGTTTCCGCGCATGCCGATGAAGGCACCGCGCTGGAGATCGAAGTCAGAAACAAGCGCCTCGCCGCCGTGGTGGCAGCGACGCCGTTCGTACCCCACCGCTACTATCGAGGGAGCAAGTAGTCATGGCCCGTTACTTCACCGATGAACACGAATGGATCGACCTCGAAGGCGATCTCGCCACCGTCGGCATCACCGATTACGCGCAGGGGCAGCTGGGCGATATCGTGTTCGTCGAACTGCCCGAAGTCGGCACCGTGATCGAGAAGGGCAAGGACGCTGCCGTGGTGGAAAGCGTCAAGGCGGCGAGCGACGTCTATGCCCCGATCAGCGGGGAAGTGATGGAAGCCAATTCCGCGCTGGAAGACGATCCGGCGCTGGTCAACACCTCGCCGGAAGAAGACGGCTGGTTCTTCAAGATGACCGTGGCCGACAAGGCCGAGCTCGACGGGCTGATGGATGCAGCCGCCTACAAGAGCTTCTGCGACAGCCTGTAACGCCTGAGTCCCCGCGAAGGCGGGGACCTCATGCCCGAGGCAGTCCCCGAGGCAGTCCTTTTCCGACTGAGGCCCCCGCCTTCGCTGGGGATCACGAAAGTAGAGAATGATGCGCTACCTTCCCCTGACCGATACCGACCGCAGCGCCATGCTGGCCAGGGTCGGCGCTGCCACCATTGATGACCTGTTCGTCGACGTGCCCGAAGCGGCGCGGCTGGACGGGCCGATCAGGGGCTTGCCGATGCACGCCAGCGAGATGGCGGTGGAGCGGCACATGACCCGGCTGGCGGCCAAGAACATGGCGGCGGGCAGCGTGCCGTTCTTCCTCGGCGCAGGGGCCTATCGCCACCACGTGCCGGCCACGGTTGACCATATCATCCAGCGCGGCGAGTTCCTGACCGCCTACACGCCCTACCAGCCGGAAATCGCCCAGGGCACGCTGCAGATGTTGTTCGAGTTCCAGACCCAGGTCGCGCGGCTCTATGGCTGCGCGGTGGCCAATGCCTCGATGTACGATGGGTCCACCGCCTGCTGGGAAGCGGTTTCGATGGCGGCGCGGATCACCCGGCGCAAGCGCGTGGTCCTGTCGGGCGCGCTCCACCCGCACTATGCCGAAGTGGTGCGGACGATGGCCAAGTTCACCGAAGACGAGATCGCCGACGCCCTGCCGACGGTGCAACCGGAGCCGGACCATGCCGGGCTGATCGGCCGGATCGACGAGACCACCAGCTGCGTAGTGGTGCAGTATCCCGACATCCTCGGCCGCATTTCCAACCTCGCCGAAATCGCCGAGGCCGCCCACGCCCGGGGCGCGCTGCTGATCGTGGTCAACACCGAGCCGGTTGCGCTGGGGGCGATCCAGTCGCCGGGTGAGCTGGGTGCCGACATCGTGGTGGGCGAGGGGCAGTCGCTCGGCGTCGGCCTGCAGTTCGGCGGGCCCTACCTCGGCCTGTTTGCGGTGCGCGATCCCAAGCATGTGCGCCAGATGCCCGGGCGGCTGTGCGGCGAGACTGTCGATGCGACCGGCAAGCGCGGTTTCGTGCTGACGCTGTCCACCCGCGAACAGCATATCCGGCGGGAGAAAGCGACCAGCAACATCTGCACCAATTCGGGCCTGTGCGCGCTGGCGTTCTCGGTCCACATGACCTTGCTGGGCGAGGCGGGGCTGCGCCAGCTTGCTGCGCTTAACCATGCCCGCGCCTGCCATGCCGCGGACCGGCTGGCGCAGGTGCCGGGCGTGACCCTGGTCAACCAGACCTTCTTCAACGAATTCACCCTCAAGGTCGGGCGCAACGGGCGTGAGCTGGTCCGCGAGCTGGCCGATCGCGGCATCCTGGCGGGCGTCTCGCTGGCCCGGCTCTATCCCGGCGTCGCCAACCTGGACGACGGCCTCCTGGTCGCCGTAACCGAAACCACCACCCCGGAGGACATCGAGACGCTGGCCTCCGCGCTTGAGGAGCTGCTGGCATGAACGCGCCTAATGCATCCGGCTGGAAGCCCGAAATGACCCCGGACGATGGCGGTGCACCCGCCACCTCCACCGGCAACCGCGCACTGATGCTGGAAGAGCCGCTGATCTTCGAGATCGGCCAGGCCGAGACCACCGGGGTCGATTTCCCGGCCTTCGATCCGCCCGCCACCAGCCGGCTTGGCGGGCTCGGTCGGACCAGCCCGATTGGCCTGGTCGGGCTGAGCGAGCCGCAAACGGTGCGCCACTACACCCGCCTCAGCCGCCAGAATTATGCCATCGACCTCGGCCTGTTCCCGCTCGGCAGCTGCACGATGAAGCACAACCCGCGCCTCAACGAGAAAATGGCGCGGCTGCCCGGGTTCGCCGACATCCACCCGATGCAGCCCGCCTCCACCGTGCAGGGCGCGCTGGAGGTGATGAACGAGCTCGCCCACTGGCTGATCGAGCTTACGGGAATGCACGGCGTGGCGATGAGCCCCAAGGCGGGCGCGCATGGCGAGCTGTGCGGCATCCTGTGCATCCGCGCTGCGCTGGAAGCGCGCGGCGATGCGCGCGAGGTGGTGCTGGTGCCGGAAAGCGCCCATGGCACCAACCCCGCGACCGCCGCCTTTGCCGGCTACCGGGTGGAAGACATTCCGGCGACGCCCGAAGGCCGGGTCGATGTCGCGGCGCTGAAAGCCCGCCTCGGGCCGGATGTGGCGGCGGTGATGATCACCAACCCCAACACCTGCGGGCTGTTCGAGCGGGATTTCCGCGAGATCGCCGATGCGGTCCATGCCGCCGGCGGGTTCGTCTATTGCGACGGGGCCAACTTCAACGCCATCGTCGGCAAGGTCCGCCCGGGCGACCTGGGCGTCGATGCCATGCACATCAACCTGCACAAGACCTTCTCCACCCCGCACGGTGGCGGCGGCCCCGGCTCCGGCCCGGTCGTGCTGAGCGAGGCGCTGAGCCCGTTCGGCCCGCTGCCGTTTACCGCCCGCACCGCCGATGGCGTGGTCCATCTGGTGGAGGAGGACAACGCCGCCGAGTATGATCATGTCCAGGCGTTCGGGCGGATGACCGCCTTCCACGGCCAGATGGGCATGTTCACCCGTGCGCTGACCTATATCCTCAGCCACGGGGCGGACGGGCTGAAACAGGTGGCGGAAGACGCCGTGCTCAACGCCAATTACGTGCTGCGCAGCCTGGAGGACCTGCTCGAGGCACCCTTCGCCGCCAGCGGGCCGTGCATGCACGAGGCGCTGTTCAGCGACAACGGCCTGCCCGACGGCCTGTCCACCCTCGACATCGCCAAGGGCCTGATTGACGAAGGCTATCACCCGATGACGGTCTATTTTCCGCTGGTGGTTCATGGCGCAATGCTGGTCGAGCCGACCGAGACCGAGAGCAAGGCCAGCCTCGATCAGTTCATCGGCGCGTTCCGGCATGTGGCAGAGCGGGCACGGGCGGGCGATATGGCGCTGAAGCAGGCGCCGGTCTACGCCCCGCGGCGGCGGCTGGACGAGACCCAGGCAGCCCGCAAGCCGGTACTGGCATGGCAGGACCGGGGGGACTGACCCGGCAGCAACAGCTGGGCCAATAGCCCTTTGCCCTTGCTTGTAGGCGGTGCTTTCCGCAAGGTCCGGCCAGCGGGAAAAAATAACGACGGGTCGCGCAGCAACCGCTGGGAGAGCGGATATTGAGCGACGAGCGCACACCGAATTTCATCGTCCGTGGCTGGCGCAATGTGCGCGAGGCCGGGCCGCGTCGTCTGGCGCTCACCGGCGTGCTGGTGCTGGTGGCACTGGCCATCGCCCGGTTCGGCTGGGTGATCCCCGGGGTGGCCGATGCCGAGCGGGCGATGTACGATTCGCGCAGCTACGTCGAGGCGGATCGCAACGATGTGCCGCAGGACAACCGGGTGGTGATGGTCGTCTTCACCGATCAGACCTTGATCAATGCGGGCAAGCGGTCGCCGCTGGATCGGGGCATTATCGCGCGGGCGCTCCAGTCGCTTGACGGGATGGGCGCCAAGGCCATCGGGATCGATATCCTGTTCGACCAGCCCCAGGCCGAGGACGAGGAGCTGATCGCGACCTTGCGCGCGATGCAGACCCCGGTGGTGGTGGGATATGTCGATACGGCCACCAACGAAGACAATATCAAGTACGAGCAGGAGCAGTATCTCAAGGCCTTCCTGGCGCAGCTGGAAGGCAGCAGGGCCGTGCCCGGCAGTGTGAAATTGAGCGATTCCTTCGGCGTCACCCGCCTTTGGCCGGAGCAGGTGGCGGGCCAGCCCGACCTGCTTGGCCGGGCCATGCTCAAGGCTGCGGGCGAGGGCGCGCGGACTTTGCCGGGCTACCAGGGCGCGGTGCGCTACCGCCTGCCGGAAGACCCCTCCCGTCCGGTGTTCACCTATCTGCCGATCGACACTTTCTCCGATCCTGAACTCACCGCCATTCCCGAACTGTCGGCGGCCCTCGCCGAGCAGGTGGAGGGTCGGTATGTCCTGATCGGCGGCGATATCGTGGACGTTGATCGCCTGACGACGCCCCTGACCCAGGCCATGGGCACCAGCCTGCCCCCGGGGATCGAGTTTCATGCCACCAGCATTGCCCAGATGCTCGATGGCAAGGCCTTGCCCAGGCCAATGCCCCTGGTCTTGTGGGTTCTTTCGGCGCTGGTGGTGGTCATGGCGGTCCTGACCGGTCTGCTCGAATGGGGTAACTGGCGGATTTACCTGCTCCTGGCGGTCCAGTTCGTGGTCATGCTGGGGGTGCCGTTCGTGATGCAGTTCCAGCAAACCGATACCTATGGCGTGCCGGCGGTCGGCTGGCTGCTCGGCTGGATTGCCGCCTTCATGGCGGTAACTTCGGCGGCGCGTGCGTCAGGCGCGGTGCAGCGCAATTTCGCGCAAGGGGCGCTGGGCAAGTACCTGCCGCGCGAAATGGCGCAGGAAATCATCGACAACCCCAAGCTGCTGGCTCTGCATGGGGAGAAGAAGCAGATCTTCGTGCTCTTTTCCGATCTGGAAGGGTTCACCAAGATGAGCCACGCAGTCGAGCCGGAAATGGTCGCGCTGCTGATCAACCGCTATCTTGAAATGCTCAGCCAGGTGGTGCTCGATCACGGCGGGGTGATTGACAAGTTCATCGGCGATGCGGTGGTGGCGTTCTGGGGCGCGCCGATCGCCAGGCCCGACGATGGAGAGCGTGCGGCCCGCTGCGGCTATGCAATGTGGCAGGCAGGCGAAGCCTTTCGGGCCGAAGTGGCGGCAATGGACCCGAACCTGCCGAAAATCGGCAAGACCCGGGTGGGGCTGCATTTCGGCGAGGCGGTGGTCGGGAACTTCGGCGGGGACAACCGCATCCAGTACACCGCGCTGGGCGATTCGATGAATACGGCGGCCCGGCTCGAGTCCGCCAACAAGCCGCTCCAGTCGAGCGTGATGGCGAGCCGCGAGTTCGTGGAGAAAAGTTCCTTGGACTGGTGGCGCCCGATGGGTACAGTGATTCTGCGCGGGCGGGCAAAGCCGGTCGATCTGTTCGAACCGGCCCCCGATTTTCCGGATGAGGATCGCAAAGCCTTGATCCAGGCTTCGATCCTGATGGATCACGACCGCCCGCAGGCGGAACAGGTGATAGCCGGGGTCGTGGCGCGCCATCCGCAGGACAAGGCTTTGGCAAATCTGCTTGATAGGGTACAGGATACCCGAGGAGGGAGCGCATATGTTCTCGGTTAGGACGTTTACCATCGGCATGGCTCTGGCGGGCGCAGGACTGGCCGGCGCGGCGCAGGCTGGCGTGGTGGTTTCCTCGAGCGGCCCGTCGGCCGCGCAGTTTCCGGCAGGCAAGAAGCTGGATGACAATTCCTCCATTACCTTGCGTGCCGGCGATACGGTGACCGTGCTGACCGGTGGAGGCACCCGCGTGATCAAGGGTGCCGGCGTGCACCGCGTTGCGGCCACCGGCGAAAGCAAACGATCGACCTTTGCCGTGCTCACCCGCCAGCGCTCTGCCCAACGGGTGCGGACCGGGGCCGTGCGCGGCACCGGCACGCCGGCAGCGGCCGAGCGCAGCCCGAACCTGTGGTATGTCGACGTGTCGCGCTCCGGCGCGATGTGCATCGCCAGTCCCGATGCGGTCCGCCTGTGGCGGCCGGGCGGTGAACTGCCCGCGACCTTCACGGTGGGCAGTTCTGCCGGAGCGGCAGCGGTCGAGGTGGCCTTCGCAGAAAATACGCGGGACATCGCGTGGGACGGGGCGCAGTTGCCGCTGGCCGATGGCAGCACCTACACGATTGTACCAACGCAGGGCGGCACGACCAGCGAAATCCGGTTCGTGATGCTTGACGCCGTGCCGGAAGAGCCCGAAGACTTGGCAGCCACCCTGATCGACAAGGGGTGCACCAACCAGCTGGAGCTGCTGACTGCGGCGCTGAGCTGAAACTACCTGCCCGGCAGTCACGCCGGACCGGGTCGCACTGCGGACTACCCCAAAAGGGAGTTCGCGCACTGAAGGGGGCCTCGCAACCGCGGGGCGGGAATCGGTGGCGATGCCAGGCATCGCTGCGAAACGGGGAAGGCATATGGTCACTCGGTTCGACCGGGCCAGACGGGGAATAAGTGGCGGGGGATCGCGCCGCTTTGGCTGGTTGCTTCTTCTGGCTGCGGCCATCGCGCTGCTGGTGCAGCCCGGATCGCCCATTCAGGCCCAGGGTGCCGGTGCGCGCTATGAAGGCGTGGCAAGCTGTGCCGGTTCCACCTGTCACGGCCGGGCAGAGGGCAACGGCGCGGTCGTCCGGCAGGACGAGATCGCCACCTGGCAGGAACCATCCTCCGTGGCAGGCGCGCACAGCCGCGCTTTTGCCGTCCTCGCCAGCCCGCGCGGGAAGCAGATTGCGGACAGCCTCGGCCTTGGCCCGGCGACTTCGGCACCGGCCTGCCTCGGCTGCCATGCCACCTATGAACCCGGCAGCGCCAAGGGCGCGCGTTTCCAGATTTCCGACGGAGTCGGCTGCGAAAGCTGCCACGGCCCGTCGTCCGGCTGGCTCGCGTCGCACTATGCCAAACCTGCGACCCATGCCGCAAACATAGCTGCGGGCCTCGTCCCGCTCGAGCGCCCGCAGGTGCGCGCCAAGGTCTGTCTCGATTGCCACTTCGGCAGCACCGGCGCAGGCCAGTTCGTCACCCATTCGATGATGGCGGCCGGTCATCCGCGGGTTTCGTTCGAGCTCGACCTGTTCTCCGCCCTCCAGCAACACCATGACGAGGATGGTGACTATGCTGCGCGCAAGGGCAAGACCGACAATGTCCGCCTGTGGGCGGTAGGCCAGGCAGAAGCGGTCGCCCGCTCGACCGACCTGTTCGCCCGCCCCGGGTTCGGGGCCGAAGGCGTGTTCCCGCAGTACTACTTCTACGATTGCCACAGCTGCCATCGTTCGATCAACGACGGGCCGCAGCGCAAGCTGACTTTCGAAACCAACCCGGGCCGCCCGATCCCGTTCGGTCAGGCGCCCTACAATGACGAGAACATCATCATGCTCTCGGCCATTGCCAAG
The DNA here is from genome assembly GCF_035319885.1 of Altererythrobacter sp. H2. NCBI lineage: Bacteria > Pseudomonadati > Pseudomonadota > Alphaproteobacteria > Sphingomonadales > Erythrobacteraceae > Altererythrobacter > Altererythrobacter sp. H2. The sequence continues at coordinate 3,169,707 of NZ_CP141285.1, read as the reverse complement.
GCCTTCGTGCCGGGCCGCGCGGCGCAGTTCGAGACCGCCAGCAAGGACTTCCACCGCGCCATGGGCCAGGGCCGGGGCGAGGCGACTGCCGCCGCCCAGCGTCTGCGCGGCGAGGCCGCCGCCCTGTCCGACGCGCTGGCGGCGCGCAGCTTCGGCAGCGGCGATGCCTTCGCCGCAGTGCAGGCGATTGCCGACCGGACCCTGACCGCCCGCTTCACGGACTACACCGGTTCTGCCCAGGCGGTGATGGCGGTCGATACCCTGCTCAACGCGATGGTCCGCGATGGCCGTGTGACCACCGGTGCAGCCACCGGCATCCGCGCCAACATCAACCGGGCCTACGGTGCGGTCCGCACACCGGAAAGCTACAACCCGGCGCAGTTCCGTTCGGCGCTCGGCGCGGCGACAAACGCGATCGGGGCGCTTCGGTAATGGGCTACCGGCCTGCACCTGTCGTCATCCTGGCCGCGGCGCTGGCGGTTGCCGGGTGCGGCGGTGGCGGCAGTGCCCCGCCGCCCAACGGCGGCCCGCCTGTACCGCCGCCGCCGCCCCCGTCCAGCAGCCGCCTGTTTGCCGACCCGGCACCGGAATCGCTGTCGGTCGCGGAGGTCCAGCGGGTGCTGGCGCAGGCGGCAGGCGAAGCGCAGACGCGCGGTCAGCCGGCCACCATCGCGGTGGTCGATCGGGTCGGCAATGTGCTGGCGGTGTTCCGGATGAACGGCTCCCCCCAGACGACCCGGGTCAGCACCCGCCAGATCGGCGGCTTTGCGCAGGGCGGGCAGGCGATCGGCCTGCAGGGCGTCGACGTTCCGGCAGCAGCGGCCGCCATCGCCAAGGCGATAACCGGTGCCTACCTGTCGAGCAGTGGCAACGCCTTCTCCAGCCGCACGGCCAGCCAGATCGTGCAGGAGCATTTCCCGCCCGCGCCCACCACGGTCGGGCTGGAGAGCGGTCCGCTGTTCGGGGTGCAGTTCAGTCAGCTTCCCTGTTCCGATCTCTCTGCGCGGTTCAGCGCCGGGGGCGGCACCGGGGCATTGATCGGGCCGAAGCGTTCGCCGCTTGGCTTGTCCGCCGATCCGGGCGGTTTCCCGCTCTACAAGAACGGTGTCGTGGTCGGCGGAGTCGGCGTGGTCAGCGATGGCGACTACGGCTTTGACCCCAATATCCTCGATGTTGAGGTCGACAGCGAGGAGGCCATCGCACTGGCCGGATCGCAGGGGTTTGCCCCGCCCGGCGAAATACTGGCGGACCGGATCCCGGTAGACGGGACGACCTTGCGCTACAGCGACATGGTGCCGTCCGACCTGGGGCCCCTGCAATCGAATTTCGGCGCGGTCAACGGCCCACTGGGCAGCCTGATTGCCGTAACCAGCTATACCGATGGCACGATCCGGGCCGGCACTGTCTACGGCAGCGAAGCTTCCGGTGTGCGGCGCAGCACCAGTGCGGAATTCGCGCTGCCCGATGCCTATGTGCTGACCAATGGTGCCGGTGCCGGGCGTTATCCGGTCCGTGGCGGGGCCGACGCGGCGTTCGTGGCACAGCCGCTGACCCAGGCCGAGGCAAGGGCGATCCTCGAAGAAGCCTTCACCGTCCTCTCGCGCGCCCGGGCGCAGATCCGCCGACCCCTCGACAGTCGGATGCAGGCGACCATCAGCCTGGTCGATTCGCAGGGCACGATCCTGGGAATCGTCCGCTCGCCAGACGGGCCGATGTTCGGAACTGACGTGTCCCTGCAGAAGGCCCGCACGGCCACGTTCCTGTCCAGCGCCACGGCGGCGGCGCAACTGGGCACGTTCGGACGCAGTGCGCCCTATGTGCAGCGTGTGCGGACCTTCCTTGGCGATCCCGCCGCGCTGACCGGCGGATTTGCCTTTGCCGACCGTTCGGGCGGCAACCTGTCGCGCCCCTATTTCCCCGATGGCGAGGTGGGGCAGGCCCCGGGTCCGCTCTCGGTCGAGCAGTCTGCCCGTTTCAGCCCCTTTGCGGTCGGCCTGCAGAGCGACCTGATTGTCGACAACATAGTCCAGCACGTCGTCCATATCGTCACCAGCGGCGGTTCGGCGGACACGCCGCAGCGGTGCAGCGGCATTGCGCAGAACAACCGGATTGCGAACGGCATCCAGATTTTCCCCGGCTCAGTGCCGATCTATCGCGGCAACCAGCTGGTCGGGGGGATCGGGGTGTCGGGTGACGGGATCGACCAGGACGATATGGTCAGCTTCCTGGGGGCACACAACGGCGGGCTGAGGGCGGGCGGCCTGGGCAATGCGCCCAGAGAGATCCGGGCTGACCGGATCGTGGTCAATGTCGGCGGCCGGTCGGTGCGCCTGCGTTACATCAGCTGCCCATTCGCTCCGTTCCTGGGCGATCCGGCACAGAACGTGTGCGAAGGGCTGTAGGTGGTCGCCCCGTTTATCCTGCCACTGGTGCTGCCGGTCGTGGCCATGGCCGAGGATGTGCCGCCGCCGGTGATTCCCGAAGCTGAGCGGTTCGAATATGCCTTTGCCGGGTTCGCCCGCCCGCCCGCGCTGCCGGGCGATGTCACTGCCCTTGCGCCCGTCGCCACCTTTGCCGAAGCTTTCGGCCCGTTCGGTGGTGCTGCCCACGGCGCGTCGACCAGTACGCTCGCCCTGGCAACCAGCCAGGCTGGCCCGCAGGAACTGCCGCCAGCCGTGGAATCGCCCGCAGCCTCGGAAGCGCCGCCGGTCGTGGTCGAACCGCCCGAGCCGCCCGCAGTGGACAACGAACTGATCGATGGTCGCCGCAGGCCCGGATATGTCGAGGAACTGCCTGACCGGGTTACCCAGACCAACGAAGGGGCGGTGCGCGCGCCCCCGCCCGAAGCCTTCCCCACCGACCAGATCCCGGTGCCAGACCGCTGGCGGCTGATCGAAAGCCTGGGCCTGGTCAAGGAACGGTGGTGGGATCCGTACAACCAGAACACCTACAAGGGTGATCGGCCGATCAACCCGGACAAGGTTCCCTGGCTGCCGATCAAGGGCAAGGACTGGTTCTTTGTCGTCAACGCGATCAGCGACACCGTGTTCGAACCGCGCACCTTTCCAACCCCGGTCGGGGTGCAGACCACTGCCGATCCGGACCGGCTCGACGTGTTCGGCAACACGGCCAGCATTGTCGCGGCGCAGACCTTCATCCTGGGCGCGGCGCTGCTCAAGGGCAATACCGCGTTCAAGCCGCCAGACGTGGAATACCGTGTCACGCTGGCGCTTAATATCAACCATGTGGACGTGCCGGAGCGGCGCGTGCTGTTCGTCGAGCCGACCAGGCCGACCCACCGCACCGACCATTTCCTCGGCGTGCAGGAAGCGTTCTTCGATTACCATTTCCGCAACGTGTCGGACCGCTATGATTTCGATTCGATGCGGATCGGGATCCAGCCGTTCCAGGCCGATTTCCGCGGCTTCCTGTTCAATGACAACCAGCTTGGCATCCGCTTCTTCGGCACGCGTGACAGCAACCGCTTCCAGTATAATCTCGCGGCCTTCTGGCGGCTGGAGAAGGACACCAACAGCGGGCTCAACAGCGTGGTGCAGGCCCCGCGCAACGACTTCCTGTTCGTCGCCAATGTCTATCGGCAGGATTTCCTGATCCGCGCGCTGACCAGCCAGATCACGGTTGCCTACAACATGAACCGGGAGAAAAACGACGTCGCGATCGACGATAACGGCTTCCCGATCCGGCCCGCTCTGCTGGGTGATTTGCGCGGGCGCGAATACGATGTGGTCTATCTGGGCTACAATGCCGATGGCCGGATTGGCCGGATCAACCTGACCGCCAGTCTCTACGGGGCGCTGGGGGAAGACCGGAACAGCTTCTTCACCAGCCGGAAGGCCGAAATCCGCGCCTTCTTCGGCGCAGCGGAGTTGAGCTATGACCATGACTGGAAGCGGTTCCGCCTCTCGGCAGCCTATGGCAGTGGTGACGGCGATCCTTACGACAATGTCGAAACCGGGTTCGACGCCGTATTCGAAAACCCTGTCTTCGCCGGAGCTGACACCAGCTACTGGATTCGCCAGACCATCCCCTTTGCCGGGGGTGGGCGGGCGATCAGCGTCAATGGGCGCAACGGCCTCCTCAATTCGCTGCGTTCGTCGAAAGAGCAGGGCCAGTCGAACTTCAACAACCCCGGCCTGATTCTGGTCGGGGCCGGGGCCGATTTCGATCTGACGCCCCAGTTCCGCCTTTCGGCCAACGCCAACCACCTGTGGTTCGAAAACACCGCCACGCTGCAGGCGCTGCGCAACGAGGGCAGCATTCCCAGGGACATCGGCTGGGATCTGTCGGCGGCCGCGATCTGGCGGCCCAAGGCCACCCAGAACATCGTTTTGCGCCTCAGCGGCGCGGCCCTCGTTTCGGGCAAGGGCTTCCGCGACCTGTTTGACAACCTTGGCCAGGACAAGACGTACTACTCCGTCCTCGCCAACGTAACATTGGCTTACTGATGCGCATGATCCGCCTTTTCGCTTTCTGGATGGCCCTGGTCCTGGCGGGCGGGGCCATGATGATGGGTGACGCGGGCCGCGCTGCCGAAAAGGAAAAGTCGGTCGAGCGGGATTACACCCGTGTCCGTGCGGGCGATGCCCCGGCCCAGCAGTCCGTCGCGGAGATGATGGCCAAGTCCGACGGGTGCTATTCGTGCCACGTCAAGACCGATGCGCCGACCATGCACGCCACGCCGGCCGTGCGGCTCGGCTGCGTCGATTGCCACGGGGGCGATGCTGCGGTGCGTGGCAACAGTGAACTGGAGCACGATGACCCGGCCTATGTAGCTGCGCGCGATGCGGCGCACGTGCTGCCCAAGTATCCCGACAGCTGGCATTTCCCCTCGTCCGCCAACCCCAAGCGGACCTATACCCTGCTCAACAAGGAAGCACCGGAGTTTGTCCGCTTCGTCAATCCGAGCGACTACCGGGTGGCGCGCGAATCCTGCGGTGCGTGCCACATGCCGGTGATCGAGGCGGCGGAACGTTCGATCATGGCGACCGGTGCGATGCTGTGGGGCGGGGCGGCCTACAACAACGGAATCGCGCCCTTCAAAAACTACGTCTTCGGGGAAGCCTATACCCGCGATGGCAAGGCGGCCAAGCTGGTCAGCCCCGGCAATCCCGCCGGCACAGTGACCGAGGCGCAGAAAGCACGCGGTGCGCTGGCCGAGCTCTATCCACTTCCAGCCTGGCAGGTGATTCCGCCGGGCGACGTGTTCCGGGTGTTCGAGCGCGGCGGCCGCAACATCGCCACCCAGTTCCCCGAAATCGGCCTGCCCAATCCGACCGGCCTGATCCAGCGGCTGGAGGAACCGGGCCGCCCTGACCTCAAGCAATCCAACCGCGGCATGGCCACCGGCCTGCGGGTGGCGATCCCGGTGCTCAACATCCACAAGACCCGCCTCAACGATCCGTTCATGTGGTTCATGGGCACCAATGACCAGCCGGGCGATTATCGCCATTCCGGCTGCGCCGCCTGCCACGTGGTCTATGCCAACGACCGTGAACCCCGCCATTCCTCGGTCTATGCCAAGTACGGGCGCGACGGGCAGACGGTGACGGTCGATCCGACCATTTCGGGCAAGCTCGAACCAAAGCACGATGATGGCCACGGCGCGGTCAGGCAGCCGGGCGATGATGCTCACGGCGAAAGCAGCCATGGGGCGGACGACAGCCATGGCGGCGAAGCTCCGGTGAAGGAGAAGGGCCACCCGCTGCGCCATATCTTCACCCGCTCGATCCCGACGGCCCAGTGCATGAACTGCCACATGCACCAGCCCAACATCTTCCTGAATTCCTACCTCGGCTACACGATGTGGGATTACGAGAGCGATGCGCCCTTCATGTGGCCGGGCCCGAACAATCTGGCGCCCAGGCCGCCGGGCATGTCGGACGAAGATTACCAGCGGCTCTACAAGCAGCACCGCTATCCCAGCGCCGCGGAACAGTTCGCCGTGCTGGACCGCAACCCCGAAGGCGCGGCCGCGCGCGGGCTGTGGGGCGATCTCGATTTCCTGCGCAATGTCTACGACCTCAACCCCGAGCTCAAGGAAACCCAGTTCGCCGACTATCATGGCCACGGCTGGAACTTCCGCGGCATCTTCAAGCGTGACCGGGAGGGCAATCTGCTCGACGCCTATGGCAAGATCGTCGATCCTGACGATCCCGAGAAGTGGCGCAAGAAGGGTGAAGGCAAGTTCGTCCCGCCCGGGACCAATCCGGGCAAGACCGTGCACATGATGGACATCCATGCCGAAGTCGGGATGCAGTGCGCTGACTGCCATTTCGCGCAGGACAGCCATGGCAACGGCCTGATCTACGGCGAGGTGGCCAATGCGATCGAGATCGGGTGCAAGGACTGCCACGGCACGGCCGATGCCTATCCCACCCTGCTGACCAGCGGCCCGGCCGCACCGCCCAAGGGCAACAACCTGGCGTTGCTGCGCAACCCCGATGGCAAGCGCCGTTTCGAATGGACCTATGGCATCGGCGGGCGGCGCACGCTGATCCAGCGGTCGATCGTCGATCCGGAGCTTGAATGGCAGGTCAGCCTGACGAGGGACAGTGTCGACACCGACCTGCCGCCTTGTGTGACCGAGGAAAGTTCCACTCGTTTGCCGTGCTTCAATGCCAGGTCGGCCCGGGCCAAGCTGATGAGCAAGGATGGTGCGGAAACCGGCGCGTTCGAGTTCGGCACCGGGGTCAAGCCGGATGAGCGGGCGCACAAGGACGAGGAGATGGCGTGCTTCACTTGCCACCTCTCCTGGACCACCTCGTGCGGCGGCTGTCATCTGCCCATCGAAGCCAACTGGAAGACCAAGCTGCACCACTTCGAAGGCGGCGAGACGCGCAATTTTGCAACCTACAACCCGCAGGTCGCGCGCGACGAAATGTTCCAGCTCGGCCGCCACCAGACCACCAAGGGCAACCAGATTGCCCCGGTCCGTTCGACCTCGGCGCTGGTACTTTCCTCGACCAACATCAACCGCGAACGGATCTACATCCAGCAGCCGCCGGTCTCCGCGATCGGCTTCTCCAGCCAGGCCTTCGCGCCGCACTTCCCGCACACCGTGCGCCTGACCGAGACCAAGACCTGCTCCGATTGTCACCTTTCGGCCAAGGACGACAACAACGCGATCATGGCCCAGGTCATGCTGCTCGGTACGAACTTCGTGAATTTCCTCGGCTACAATGCCTGGACCGGCCAGGAAGGCGGCTTCGAGGCGATCCGTGTGACCGAGTGGGACGAGCCGCAGGCAGTGATGGGCTCGTACCTGCACAAGTATGCCTATCCCGATTACTGGAAGGCGTTCGTGGAAGAGCACGGGCGCGAGCTCGGCAGCTTCGTGCGGGGCCAGACCTTCGATGAAAACATGGAAGGCGAGAGCAAGCCGTTCGAGGAATTCCTCAATTTCCACGAAGGCACGCGGGACCGGGTCGGCTGCCTCCAGCTGCGCGGCGAATACATGTTCGCAGCCGAAGGGCGCGGGGGCTTCCGGGTCTACGATGTCGCCTCGATCGCCAACAAGGGCGTGTCGGAGCGGATCATTACCGCGCCGTTCAGCAAGCTGGGCCATGATGCCCACGTGCCCAGCGCCAACGCCACCTGCATGGCTTTGCCGACCAACCAGCCGATCAACCCGTTGCGCAACACGCCGGACATGCAGGAGGCCAATCAGGAACAGCCGTTCCTGCCGATCTACAACTATGCCGCCGTCACCGATGCCGAAGAGGGCCTGATCCTGGTCAACGTCAACACCTTTGCCGACGGCGAATTCCGCAACAACCGGATCAGCCGGGCGGTGACCTGGAATCCGGACGGCGTGCTGAACGGGGCGCGCCACATCCACTTGGCAGGCGAAGTGGCCTACATCACCGCAGCCCGCGGCCTGGTGGTGGTCGATCTGAGCGATCCGCTCAAACCCCAGCTGGCGGCGGTGCGCGAACTGCGCGATGCGCGAGCCAGTGCAATCCAGTTCCGTTACCTGTGGGTGTCGGATGCCGAAGGGGTGAAGCTGTTCGACGTGACCCAGCTGCGCAACCCCGTGCCGCTGCCCCAGGCCAGTGTGCCGCTGGCCGATGCCCGCCGCATCTACATCGCGCGCACCTACGCCTATGTCGCGGCCAAGGGAGAAGGTCTGGTGATCCTTGACGTGACCCGGCCCGAGAGCCCGAAGATCTACCAGAAGGTCACGCTTGGCGGGCAGCTCAACGATGCCGAAGACGTGGTGGTGGCCAGCACCAACGCCACCCTGTTTGCCTATGTCGCGGACGGGCGGAACGGGCTCAAAGTACTCCAGCTGACCAGCCCTGACACCCAGCGCAACTTCTACGGTTTCAGCCCTGCGCCCAAGCCGGAACTGATCGCCTGGTCGAAGACCAGGGGACCGGCGATTGCGCTAAGCAAGGGCCTCGACCGGGATCGCGGGGTGGACGAGACCGGCGGCCAGATGGCGGTGTTCGGCCGCCTCGGTTCACGCCCGTTCACCCGACCCGAGATGGAGCGGCTGTTCATGACCAGCGGCGGTGTGCCGTGGAAGGTCAGCGACGATCCCGACATGAGCGCATGGATCGGCGGTGCATGGGGCGCCGCGGTGCAGGGGGTGGGCAACTAGGGCGGCCAATCTGGCTTTCCTTGCCACCGAGCCACCTTGACTTCCACTGGTGAATCGCCCAAGGGCTGCGCCGACCGGGTGGCTCGTGTGCAATTCAGCGCGTGCCGCCCTTATCGCATTTCCGGCCGCCACGGCCGCATCAGGACTTTAGGAAAACGCCATGGCGAAGCCCGCAACCGTCAAGATCCGGCTGGTCTCCACCGCCGATACCGGCTTCTTCTACGTCACCAAGAAGAACCCGCGCAACATCACCGAGAAGATGAGCTTCCGCAAGTATGACCCGGTCGCGCGCAAGCACGTCGAGTTCAAGGAAGCCAAGATCAAGTAAGCTGCCTTTTCCGGCAGGCCGAACGTGAACGGCGGGAACCGTACAAGTTCAGTGACGGTTCAATGCTCCAGCATTAAGGCAAGGAGCATGACTATCTTGAAATCCCTCATCGCCACACCCTTGCGTGCCGCATTTGCCGGCGCGCTTGCCGTGTCCGCCCCGGCCGTGCTCATGCTCGGTGCGACCGCACCTGCAGCGGCGCAGCAGCAGGGCGATCTTGACCGTGTCGTTGCCTCGCTGCGCGGCATTTCGACCATGAAGGCCGATTTCACCCAGACTGACCGGCGCGGGCAAACCGTCGCCGGGGTGATGACGCTGAAACGCCCGGGCAAGATCCGCTTCCAGTACGCAAAGGGCGTGCCCCTGCTGCTGGTTTCGAACGGCAAGTCGATGACCCTGGTCGACTACGAAGTGAACCAGGTCCAGCGCTGGCCGATCCAGAACTCGCCGCTGGGCGCGCTGCTCGATCCCAACCGGGATGTGAAGCGCTATGGCAAGCTGGTGCCCACCGGCAATGCCGACGTTATTGCGGTCGAGGTGCGCGATACCAAGAAGCCCGAGTTTGGCGTGATCACCCTGGTGTTCATCCGCAAGGCCGGTGCGCCCGGCGGGCTGGAACTGGCCAACTGGGTGGCGCTCGATTCGCAGAATCACCGCACCACCGTCCGTCTGCGGAATCACCGTTATGGCATGGCCGTGGCGGAGAGCGCGTTCAGCTACAAGGATCCGCGTCGCACGTCTCGTCGCCCGGGCTGA